>NZ_JBJIAB010000004.1:0-262280 GCF_045310795.1 Candidatus Clostridium helianthi | reverse complement strand
CACCGTCCTGTAAAGATTATTTGTGTGGTTATGATTAGTTTGTACAGAAATCGGAGTTTGGTTCATTGTATTTTATGAGATTTCTTTTTAATTACTTGTAAAGTGGTGTAATTTATATATATCTATTATTAAATAACACATTCCTCTATCATGATTTAATTTTTTATATTATCTTCTAGTTCTCATAAATAATGTTAAAAATATAGCGACAACAGCTATAGCTCCAGTTACCGAAATAGAATATGCCATAGCATCTACAGATGCTTGTCCTTGAATAATTTTTGCCAATTGAGATAGTGCCATAACTTTAGAAGTTTCTTGCGGAAAACCTTCATACATATATGATTTTGTTAGTGAATTTATAGTTCCTACTGCTGTTTTATTATAAATATTTATTTGCTCTGCAAGTTTTGAATAATTATAGCTTGTTTTCGATTGTATTATTACTGTCATTATAGTTACAGCAAGAGAACTTGCCACCTGTCTTATAGTGCTATTTAATGCTGATGCTCTCGGAATCATTTCTCCTTTTACTACATTCATACCGGCAGTGCTAATAGGCATCATGGCTATTCCCAATCCAATAGATCTTATACAGTTAATAAATATTATTGATTCCTTGCTAGAATTCATATTTATAGCTGTTGACAGCTTAAATGTAGCTAGTGCTAATATAATAAGACCAGGTATAACTACAGGTTTAGCTCCGAATTTATCATAAAGCGTTCCGCTTAATGGCATTAATGCCCCCATAACTAGTGCTGATGGAAACATAATAAGTCCCGCCTGCATCGCAGTATATCCCCTTACATTCTGAAGAAATAAAGGCAATACATATGACCCTCCCATTAATCCTATAGTTAATACAGTTATTATAACTAAGCTCATACTAAAATCAAATAGTTTGAGAACTCTCAGATCTAATAGTGGGTCTGGATGTGTAAGCTCATTAATCACAAATAATATGAGACTTAAACTCCCCAACACTACTAACATTGGATTTATCATATCCCCCCAATCAATTGAGGATCCTTTTCCAAGTACATATAACAAACTTACTAAACCTACAGTAGATGATAAAAATCCTACTATATCAAATGCCTTAAATGGTTTCATCGGTTGCCCTTTTAAAATAATCATCCCCAACAATACTCCTATTATTCCTATTGGGATATTTACAGTAAAAATTAGTCTCCAATCCATTTTTTCTATAATAAGTCCACCAAGAGTTGGTCCTATGGCCGGTGCTGCCATGGCTGCTATTCCATAAACCCCAAGTGCAAGTCCTATCTTTTTTCTTGGAAATACAGAATATATTATACTCATACCAACCGGCTGCATCATCCCTCCTCCAATAGCTTGAAATACACGAAATGCTATCATACTAGAATTGCTCCATGCAAATCCGCATAACGCGGACCCCATCGTAAAAATTGCCAATGCAACTATGTATACTTTTTTAGCACCAAAAATATCTTGAAGATATCCTGTTAAAGGAATAATTGCTCCAAGTGCTAATGTATAAGCTGTCATCACCCACTTCACATCATCCAATCCTACTCCAAATACAGACATCATTTTAGTTAATGCAACATTAATTATACTACTACTTAGTACCGACATAAATGTACCAATTATGATAACTATCATTGCTAACCATGGATTTGCCTGTTCATTACTACTATCTTTCATTCTTTGCTCACCTCATTATTTAACATATTACTAGGCATTAAATAAGCTAAAACATTTACATACTCCTGTATCTAAGTTACTTCAACTTCCTTATACGTCTCTTTGCATTAATTTATGACTTTTTATCATATCTACGATTTCGAAAATGTAAGTTACACCACGAAACTTATTTAAGTATAAGTTACACTGCGTAACTTGTCAACGAATTTTGATTAACATTAGTAACTTGTAAGTTTATGATTCATTTGCTATTATGTAATTGTCAATTAGTAAGGAGGTAAAAAAATGGAATTTCAACGCGCTCGAAACGAAGAACAAAAAAGCATTAGGCGTGAACAAATCATAGAGGCTACATTAAAGCTATATGAAAGAGAGCCCTTAGAAAAAATCACACTTGCTTCAATTGCTAATGAGTTAAATTTTTCAAGAGCAAATTTATATAAATACGTTTCCACCAAGGAAGAAATTTTCCTATGGATATTAAGTTCAGATTTAGAAAAGTGGGTAAAAAAAACATATGATAAACTTAAAGATTATGATCAATTAGAACTTAAAACCTTTTGTCTGTTATGGTCAGAACAAATGTATGAAAATCAGCGTTTTTTAAAGCTGTTCTCAATTTTAGTTTCAGTATTAAGAAGTAATGTGACAACAAAATCACTGGAGATATTGAAACAAGATCTTGCTAATAGCTTTGGTAAATTAAGTTTGATTACTAAAAAATTTATTCCTAACCTGACAGACGATGAGCTTAAACTTTTTAATGAATATCAGATTTATTATGCCTCTAGTTTATATTCTCCAGCAGTATCCTCTAAAAACCAACGTCAAGAATTTCAAACTGTTTCACTGCTCGAAGCCCCTCCTGATTTTGTTTCGCGTTTTGCAGGCTATCTTGAAGTAATTATATTGGGTCTTCAAGCGAAAAATAAATAATCTTTATTTTATAATTCTTATACATAAGTCAAACAATAATTAGTATAATAATTTATCTTAAAAAAAGTAGGAATCAATTAAAGATTCCTACTAAATTATTTCAGTATTAAGATATATCTAGATTATAACTTATCTATCTTTGCCTATGTTTAAGGATATAAACATCTTATTAATCTTATAAATATACATAATCATTCATTACAGGCTGCAAGCCTTTAGACTTAATTGCTTCATACACTTCATCTACTGATCTGTTATCTGCAATTTCAAATTGATTATCTCCCCTGTCTTCTGCATCTTCCGCATGGCTTCCTATTCCTGTACTTACACCTGCTGAAATCTTAGTGGCTGCTAAGCCAATTACATTATTACGAAATCTTTCGCATTCTCTTGTAGAAATCGTAATATTAGCAAAAGGCATAAAAAGACGGTATGCTGTAATAACTTGCAAAAGTTGTTTCTCATGCACATCCTTTGGATTAATTTTATCATTATTAATAATTGGTCTTAGCCTTGGACATGAAAATGCTATCTCTGCATGTGGGTACTTTCTTTGAAGAAGGTATGCATGTACCCCTGTCGCAAAAGCATCTTTTCTAAAGTCATCTAGACCAAGTAATGCTGCAAATCCAACACCACGCATCCCACCTTTTAGAGCTCTTTCCTGCGCATTAAGTCTATATGGAAATATGCGCTTATGCCCTTCAAGATGAAGTGTTTCATATTTATCTGAATTATAAGTTTCCTGGAATACAGTTACAAAATCTGCACCGCATTCTTGAAGATATTCATATTCATCAGAATTCATAGGATATACTTCTAATCCTACCATCTTAAAATACTTGCGTGCTATCTTACAAGCCTCTCCAATATATTTTACATCTGACATCTTTCTGCTTTCACCAGTAAGCAGAAGCACTTCCTCCAAACCTGTTTTAGCTATTGCCTGCATTTCTTTCTCTATTTCATCGAAATTTAACTTCGCTCTGCGTATTTTATTATGACAGTTAAATCCACAATAAATACAATAGTTCTCACAATAATTTGCTAGATATAGTGGTGTGAACATATAAACTGAATTACCAAAATGCTTTCTTGTTTCCTCTTTAGCCAATTGAGCCATCTCCTCTAAAAACGGCATAGCTGCTGGTGATAATAATGCTGCAAAATCTTCTATAGTACGATAGTCATTGTTCAAAGCTATTCTAACATCTGTTTCTGTATACTTATCATAATCATAAGCTTCCATATGATTAATTACTTTATCCATTACATCTGATTCTAATACTTCCATCCCAGTCATATATTCCATGTGATTTATACGTTCTTCGCTCATAGTCTGCCTCCTAATCTTCTAAAAACCCAGTTAATGGTGAAGACGCAGAAGCACCTTTATCTAGAACTCTACCTAGTCCTGAAAGATATGCTGCACGTCCTGCTTCAATTGCTTGTTTAAATGCTCCTGCCATAGCTGGAATATCACCAGCTGTCGCAATCGCAGTATTAGCCATAACAGCTGCTACTCCCATTTCCATAGCTTCACAAGCTTGAGATGGTCTTCCAATCCCTGCATCCACAATAATTGGAAGATCTATTTCATCTACTAATATTTTTATAAATTCTTTTGTAGCTAATCCTTTATTAGATCCAATCGGTGATGCAAGAGGCATAATACATGCTGCTCCAGCATTAACTAAATCACGAGCTACATTTAAGTCTGCATGCATATATGGCATTACTATAAAACCTTCTTTAGCAAGAATCTCAGTTGCTTTAATAGTCTCATAATTATCTGGAAGCAAGTACTTTGAATCATGAATTATTTCAACTTTTACAAAGTCACCACAATTCATTGCTCTCGCAAGTCTTGCAATTCTAACTGCTTCTTCCGCATTTCTTGCCCCAGATGTATTTGGAAGCAATGTAACACCTTCTGGAATAAAATCCAAAATATTTTCACCTCCGTTTGTATTAGCGCGTCTTAATGCCAAAGTAATCATCTGTGCGCCTGCATTCTCAACTGCAGCCTTAATTAAATTCAAATTATATTTTCCAGAACCTAGTATGAATCTTGATGAGAATTCATATCCCCCAAGTGTTAATACATCTTTTTTCATTCCAATACTCTCCTTTAGCATTTTTCAGCAAGAACTAGAAGTATATAAAATTCGATTATTAAAATAAATTAATATGTATAACCAAATCATTAAATAAATAACTTAATTTAAAAGCTTGTCCTTTCTAATCTAGATCTTGCAGAAAATTATTATTATTATTATTTTTGATAATATACATTAATGATATTTCTAAATTTATTAATACATCAGCCTCCTCCAACAAAGCTAATTATTTCTAAAGAATCACCATCTTTAATATTTGTCTGCTTATATTGAGATTTTGGCATTATTTCACCATTTAGCTCAACCACAATCTTATCTATTAAATATCCTTCACTGATAAGAAAGTCCTCTAACGATAATCCAATTGCATTATCTGCCTCTTTTCCATTCACTTTTACCATTTAATCACCTCTTAAATATTTAATATAACTAAAAAAGGCCACACGAAAAAATACACCCAAGGTGGTGTACCCCTTCGTGTGACCTTCACACTCTGTAAACCATTATACCATTGCACTAAGTTAGTGTCAAATTAACTTTAATTCAAAATGTCGTTATAAGTCTATTGTTTAATATTACTATTTGTAACATCAGCAGTTTTATTATAATTTGTTTCTCATACATTCATTTTATTTCTCAATTACCAATTTACTTTAATAAAAAATGCATTACAAAATCAAAAAGCGAATTTTTGTAATGCATTTGTATCTTATTCTATCTATTTTTCATTATATATTTTAAAAGCATTCTTTAATAAACCTTTATATAAAAGACCACTTCCAACAAGTGAAATAATAATGCAAATTCCAAATATAATCACATAATTCCTCAGAATTATGGCAGCAGCTACTAAACCAGCTCCTAATATAAATATAATAAGCATAATTAACAGAGGTATATAATTATTTTTAAACATTGCTTTTTCATTTTCCCATTCCAATTTTGGTGATCTAAAGTCTATATATAATCCTAATAAAGTTATCATAAGTATTGATCCGAAAGAAGATATTGTTCCTAGTAATATTATAATAGGACTTACATTTACTAGCAAAAGTCCTAAGACAACTATAACCATTCCAAATTCATTTATAAATAATGACGAAAGAATCTTAGAGTATAGCTGAGTTTTATATTCCACAGGAATATACTTCGATACAATAAAATCTTTCCCCTCTCTTGAAAGTGCACTTGCACCTGCTCCACCTGACATTATACATACCGTTCCACCTACAAATGCAATTGCTATGGTAATCGCATTCCATTTGGGACTACTATTTAATAAATACCTATACTCTGATAGTTTACCACCGGAAAAAAATGCAACACCCATTACTGCCGGCATGTAAAACATCATCGCTATGCAATTAATAAAGAATTGAGGAGTTCTGAATAAGATTTTAACATCTTTTATAATTAATGCTTTTAATTTTGAATTTTCTTTTATTATTTTATTTGCCTTACCGTTTTCTAAAATATTTTCCCTCTTGCTATAAGTTTCAGAAATACCTATTACTCCCTTTAAATATAACTTTCCTCCTATATAATAATATATTATGAAAATTATTAAACTTAGGCATAAAGACATAAGTATATTAAGCAAGCCTCTAATGTCATTATTATATAATAGCCCATTTGAAGAAAATCTACTTGTTATGAAAATATCATTTAGTGTACTCATCGCGCTGTTATTTCCATCTGAAAATCTTTGAATCATTTGCTGTGAATTTGTACTTCTTCCAGAACTTGATGTAAAAAGATTGAATCCTACTATCAATATTAGTGATGCACACCCTGTAAATACTCTAAATGCATCTTTATGCTTAGATAAGCTAGTGAACCTCATAAGAATCATGCATATTAACGATGCCAATACCATCGGTATAATAGGAGTTATTAATAACACTATAATTCCATATAAATAATACAAGAAGCTTGCCTTTGACACAAATCCATAGACTATAAGTGGCAAAATTAACATTGATGTATACACATACATATTAATTAACACTGCCATAAACTTTCCAAATACTATTTCACTACTTTTAAAAGGAAGTGGTAATATAACTTCAATATCATTTGAAAAGTATAAGATATTTATTATTGTATACATTCCAAAGATGAAAGAAACACTCTCCCCAATTGACAATATTATTGACAATAATATTCCTTCCTGTCTCATAGCATGAAGCGGTCCGTAGCCTTCACTTATTATTACAGTAAAAGGCATAGATAGCATTACTACAATAAATATCATTAGCATCACTGCGAATACAGGTTTCATTTTCTTACTACTAGCAAACATTTCCTCAAATGCATTTCTTATAAAATATTTTGTTATTATCTTAAGCCTATTCATCTTGAATCATCTCCAAAAACATCTCTTCTAAGGATTCATTCTCTTTAAACTCTTTTCTCATATTGCTTAGTGTTCCATTAAATATTAATTGCCCTTTATTAATAATCGCGACTTTATCACAGACTTTCTCTGCAACTTCCAACACATGTGTAGAAAAAATCACGGTATTTCCTTCATCAGCATGTTCTCTCATCATTTCTTTTAATGTAAATGCTGATTTTGGATCTAAACCTGTCATTGGTTCATCTAAAATCCAAACTTTTGGCTTATGAATCAAAACTCCCATAAGAACCACCTTTTGTCTCATACCATGAGAATATGAATGTATCTTATCTCCTAATGCCAACTCCATTTCAAACCTTTTTGATATTTCTCTTATCCTTGATAATCTTTCTTCCTTTGAAACCCCATAAACATCAGCCATGAAATTTAAATATTCCATTCCACTTAATCTTAAAAACATATCCGGGCTATCTGGAACATAACCAAATTGCTCTTTTGCTCTAACTGGCTCTTTACTAATATCAATTCCGTTAATTTCAATTTTTCCCGATGTAGGCGATATTATTCCAGTTATCATTTTAATAGTTGTTGTTTTTCCAGCCCCATTAGGCCCTAATAATCCATATATTTCTCCATCCCTGATTTCCAAATTTAAATTGCTTACCGCATTATAATTTCCATTATAACTTTTTGTTATATTGCTTATATTTATCATAAATTTATCCTCTCCTTGGAATTATTATACTAAAACTCGGTCTTATAACAACTTAAATAAATCTTAATTTTAGATTAATTATTCATCTCCTTTTAATATGCATCCATAATCCTAAAATTAATAAAGCTATTATTGAGAATTTAATAAGGAGTATATAACTTCTAAAATTATTATATACATCCTTAAAAAATGCATTTAAATAAATTTAATCCTATAAAAAACCTCTTTTTAATGTTTACTGAATACTACGCTACCTTATAATTTAGATAATATTTTTCTTAATTCACCAATATCATTTACTGGAGCCATACATGATTTTCCTTTACATAAATAATATGTAGATTTTTCATTTATAAGATCATATTCCTTAAGAAATGGTGCTAAATCTTCTATTTTATTTCTATTTTCATCATTCTTAATTATTGTTGTTAAATTAAAAATAGACCTTTCACTTAATAAATCTTTGATTTTTTCTTCTTCACCTTTATCATTAGTAACGCATACTAATTCTTCTGATTCATTTAAAGCAAATGATGCAGCCATTAAAAAGAATGAATGATTTATCTCTTCATTAAATACTGAGCCACAAATAAAATTAAATTGTTTCTCTGCCATTTCTTCAAGAGTTAAATCTCCAGTAAGTCTTGCAATCTTTATTAAATTATAAGCTGCAACAGAATTTCCTGAAGGCATAGCGCCATCAAAAAGTTCCTTAGGTCTAGCAATTAATTTTTCACTATCCTCACCATAAAGGAAAAATCCATCTTTTTCATTATCCCAAAATAAGTTAATCATATCCTTATTTATTTCAATTGCCTTATTTAAAAACTCAATATCATAGCTACTTTCATAAAGCTCTATAAGTCCAAAACAAAGAAAAGCATAGTCATCCAAATAAGCTTTATGACGTGAATCCTCATCTCTATACCTTGCGAGAAGTCTTCCATTTTCATCAATCAAGTTATTAAAAATAAACTCTACTGCTTTCTTAGCATATTCAAAGTATCTTTCATCCTCAATAACTTTATAGGCTTTTCCAAGTGCAGCTATCATAAGTCCATTCCATGAAGTTAGGATTTTATCATCTTTATGTAATTCCGTTCTGTCACTTCTATATTGAAGTATTTGTTCACTAAGTAACTTTATCCTATCATCTGACTTATGAAAGTTTTTATTTTTTATTAAATTTGGAATGCTCTTGCCCTCAAAGTTCCCATCAGAAGTTATGTCAAAATAATCATTAAAATATGTACCATCTTCTTCTCCTAAAACACTTAAAATTTCTAAAGGTTCAAACACATAATATTTTCCCTCTTCACCTTCACTATCTGCATCCTCAGCACAGTAAAATCCACCATCTTTACTAGTAAGTTCTCTAAATACATATTCTAGCACTTTTGTTGCAACCTCTTTGTAAATCTCATTTCTTGTAACCTCGTATCCCTCTAAATATGCAATGACAAGCAAAGCATTATCATAAAGCATCTTTTCAAAATGTGGTACCAACCACTTACTATCCGTAGAATATCTTGAAAAACCAAAACCTATATGATCAAATATTCCACCTCTATACATAGAAATCAAAGTTTTTTCAGCCATTTCTAAAGCTTTAATTTCTTTATGAGATTTATAATATCTAAGCAAAAACATTATTATATGAGGTGTCGGAAATTTAGGCGCATCACCAAAGCCTCCATACTTTTCCTCAAAAGCGTGTGAAATTTGATTATATCCATTTTTTAACATCTTGGATGTCAACTTCATTTTGCTTGTTTCACCCTCAAAATAGCCGCCAAGTTCTGATAAAATACTATCACTAGATGATATAAGCTTATCCTTATTATCCTTCCATTGCTTATTTATTGAATTTAAAATATCCATAAGTCCTGGCATATTATATTTAGCCTTTTTAGGAAAATAAGTACCTGCAAAAAATGGTTTTTGATCTGGAGTCATTATCACTGTAAGCGGCCAGCCTCCATGGCCGGTTAAGGCTTGGCAAACTGTCATATATACACTATCAATATCTGGTCTTTCCTCTCTGTCCACTTTAATTGCAATAAAACTATCATTCATAATTTTTGCAATTTCTTCATCTTCAAATGATTCATGAGCCATTACATGACACCAGTGACAAGTTGAATACCCAATTGATAAAAAAATAGGCTTATCTTCCTCTTTAGCTTTTGCAAATGCTTCCTCACTCCATGAATACCAATTTATTGGATTATTAGCATGTTGCAATAAATAAGGAGATTTTTCATTTATTAAATTGTTGGCTTTTATTGTAGATAACATATAAACAACACTCCTTTTATGATTTATTAAAATTATCTTTGCCACGCTGAAAAAATATATACATTAATATAATGTGCACAATAAAAAGCTTATTACTTTATTATTTTAAGATTAAAATCTTTCTACCTATCCATACTATACTTATGAAAGGAGTGATAATATGAGTAATGATAGCAGTAAATTTGATAATGAATTCAGTGACTTATCTACAGAAGATATATATTTCATAAGACAAATGGAAAATAAAATAAATGAACACCATAATCCTCCAGTATGCCTCATAGCATATGATAAGCAAACTGAAGATAAATAAAATTTATAAATCAGATAACTTAATATTTTTTATAAATCATTATTTAGTATAAAAATATTTTTAGATGGAAAATTATTAATGCAAATAATAAATTTTAAATAAAAAAATATTAGTATTACTATACTCTATTAGTTTAAAGGAGGAATGAATATGAGAATTCGAGAAGGAGCAATACCAACTGCATTGGGTACAGTTGTAACAGGTGTAGGTGCAGCTATGGTGGCAGTAGAAATGGCACCAGTTATCGCTGCTGGAGTTGTTGGGTTTGGCGCAGCTCACATGGTTCTTGGCGCTATCGATCTAGTTGAACATAAAAAACACCATAGAAGAAGATAAATAAAATAGACTAATATAATTATCTGACCTGGTAGATTACAAATTTAATCCACCAGGTTTTTTATTTATTTGTATAATTTAATTTCAATTATATTGATTATTTGGTATTTGTAGATTATACTAAAATTAATTTGTCGACAGTATACATTGTATAAATATTGAAATTAATTAATCGTTTTAACACAATCTATAGGAGGATAAAGTAATGGAAAAATATAAAATTGAAAAAGCACCTTCTTACTATGATCAAGCTTATAATTCTATAAAAGCTATGATATTTAACGGTATTTTAAAACCCGGAGATAGGATTTATGAATCCAAACTTGCCAGCGAATTTCAAATAAGCAGAAGTCCAGTGAGAGAAGCCATACGTTCTTTAGAAAAAGATGGACTACTTGTTATTGGAGATAAATCAAAAATTACAATTTATAAGCCAACCAAAGAAGACATCGAAAATATTTATGAATGTCGCCAAGCTTTAGAATCTCAAGCTGCAAAATTAACTACTCTTAAGGCATCTAATAAAGAATTAGATGAAATTGAAAAGATATTAGTAAAAATTAAAAAAAACATAGAAAGCTTTGATGATACACTTACTAAAAGTATTATTGAACTAAATACTAAATTTCATGATTTAATCTTAGATTTCAGCCAAAATAATCATCTAAAAAAATTGAGTAAAGATTTGAGTTCTCTTACTTATTTTTATAGATCTATAGATGTTTACGAACCTGAGCGTAATATGGATATTTTCAATCATCATCTTGAGATATTTCATTATATTAAAAAGAGAGATGAAGAAAAAGCATATAAAGCTATGTACAACCATATAGGCAACGATTTAAAACATTTGAAAAACATTTTATCAAAGGATTGCATTATATAAGTCAAAGTGTAATCCATTATTCTTTAATTCAATTAGTTAAAAAATATATTAAAGGAGAATTTATAATGGTTATTTTTAATGCATTAGGAAGTGTATTCAGTATAGTTCTCATGATTTCTACTGGATTCTTTTTATCTCATAAAGGCTGGTTTGATGAAAAAACTTCAAAGCTTTTTTCAAGATTAGTGTGCAATCTTGCTATCCCCTGCCTCATGATTTCACAATTTACAGAAAGCTTTGATAAAGAGAAACTATTAAGTCTTGGTGGTGGATTATTCGCTCCCTTTACCTCCATGGCTATTGGTTATATAATTGCCGTAATTGTTTCTAAAGCTATTAAAGTGGAAAAGAAACGAATTGGTACCTTTAGATCAATGTTTTTTGTATCTAATTCTATATTTATTGGTCTTCCGGTGAATATGGCTTTATTTGGTGAAAAAAGTATCCCGAACGTGTTATTATACTACATAGCAAATACTACTTTTTTCTGGACTCTCGGTGTATATGAAATTAGTCGTGATGGCGACTCTACCAATGCCAATATCTTTTCCTTTGATACAATAAAACGTATCATGTCACCTCCTTTATTAAGCTTTACTTTTGCTGTTTTACTTATATTACTAGATATTCATCTTCCAAAGTTTGTTCTAGATACTTGCAAATATTTCGGCAATTTAACAACACCATTAGCTATGTTGTTTATAGGGATAACAATTCACTCTGTTAATTTCAAAGAATTTAGATTTAGTTGGGACATGCTAGCAATAATTTTAGGAAGGTTTATCATTTCTCCAATATTAATTTTGTTATTATGCAATTTTGCAAATACTCCCTTACTTATGAAAGAAGTATTTGTTATTCAAGCCGCAATGCCAGTCATGACTAATACAGCAATAGTATCTAAACGATATAATGCAGATTATGAGTATGCTACGGTAAATACAATCATAACAACTATTCTTAGCTTAATTGTCATTCCTATTTATATGCTATTACTAACTTAAATTTATAGCATTTATTTAGCCATTATATATGTATATTATAGAATTTCTTCATTATAAAATTATTAATCACACACTTTATTCCTTAACACTAAAAAAGAGCAGCGTTTAAACTACTCTTTCTACTATTAAATTATATATTTATTTTTTATTAAACTTTACAATTTTGATTATATAAAAATCTATTTTTCTTTATTGGATGCGGTACTTGGTTTACGTACCATTGAATAAATTACAAATACTGTTATTATTACAAATGTCATATGTACCCCTCCTAATCTATTTGTTAATTATATATTACTATAACTATGTAATCGTATCAATGAACAATTAGTGGCATGAAAAGATAACAAATACATTTTTCAAAGTAATAAATAAAATATCTTTAGTCATTTTTTGAAAAATATAACTTATATTTTTTCGTATAAAAAAGTTCCATTAACTAATAATATTATTGTTAATTAAAATAATATTATTAGGAGGTAACAGCTATGAAACCAGAAAAAATGGACTCACCAAACCAAGGAATCAAATGTGTTGTTAATACATGTCAATATTATATGTCAGGTGATCACTGTTGTGCACAACAAATAGAAGTGCAACCTAGAAATGCTAGCGACACTCAAGAAACAGACTGCGCTACATTTATCCCTGAAAACCAAATCTAATTTTATTTATGTGCTCGTTGGAATCTCTCCAACGAGCTTTATTTTGTATTTATAGGAATCTTTAATCATAAGACATCAGACATCACCCTTGAAAGCTAGATTTTTTTATTATATTATATAAACATAACCTAAAAGGAGGTTTGTTTATGCCACGAAAAGAAAAAAGCTTATCAGAAAGTGTTGCTGATGATATACTAGCGATGATTACTATAGATAAAAAATTTAATATTGGTGATAAACTACCAAATGAAAATGAGCTTTCTACTGAATTAAAAGTAAGTAGAACTACTCTAAGAGAGGCCATTCGTATTTTAGTTGCTCACAATATTTTAGAAATTAGGCGAGGCAAAGGCACATTTGTATCAGAAATAAAAAACATTACTGAAAGCATGGGATTAGAGAATCTTTCTACTCAAAAATTAGATGTTAAAGATTTATATGAAATGAGATTAATTTTTGAACCCGAGACTGCCTACTATGCTGCTAAACGCGCTACTGATAAAGAATTAGAAAGAATATTATATTACGGAAGACTCGAAGAAGAAATGATCTTAAATAATGAAGATCGAACCGAGGTAGAAAGATCATTCCATAAATCTATTGCAAAAGCCACTCATAATGAATTTATGAATAAGCTGATGCCTATATTATATAAAGCAATTGATAATGGTGTTATTTTATCCGATGAAAATAAATCAATTCTTCAAAATACTTTAAATGATCATCGCATGATAATGGAATTTCTGGAGGCTAGAGATGCTGAAGGCGCAAAAACTGCCATGAAAATTCATATTATTAGAGCAATGAAAGATTTAGGTATACCAAATGAATAAGATAAAGTGCTAATTCTTTATATTTATAGAAATAGCACTTTTTATTTTAATCTTATCTTGCAATTGACAACAGACATCATACAACTTATAATTAGAACATACAACGCGATAATTATAAATATATGTAAGGAGAATATGCTATGAGAAGTGATGTAATAACAAAAGGCTCAAAAAGTGCACCTCAACGTTCATTACTTAGTGCCTTAGGTCTAACAAAAGAAGAAATGGAAAGGCCTCTTATAGGTATCGTAAGCTCACAAAATGATATCGTTCCTGGCCATATGAATTTGGACAAAATAGTTGAAGCTGTAAAAATGGGAGTTTCAATGGCTGGAGGTACTCCAATTGTCTTTCCTGCAATTGCTGTTTGTGATGGTATTGCTATGGGACACGAAGGAATGAAATATTCATTAGTTACAAGAGATCTAATTGCAGATTCTACTGAAGCTATGGCAATGGCTCATGCCTTTGATGCATTAGTGATGGTTCCTAATTGTGATAAAAATGTTCCTGGCCTTCTAATGGCTGCAGCAAGAGTTAATATTCCTACAATTTTTGTAAGTGGTGGACCAATGCTTGCTGGAAAAGTTGACGGATGCAAGACAAGCTTATCAAGTATGTTTGAAGCTGTTGGAGCTTACAATGCTGGAAAAATTACAGCTGAAAAATTAGATGAATATGAAAATAACGTATGCCCTACTTGTGGTTCTTGTTCAGGAATGTATACTGCAAATAGTATGAACTGCTTAACAGAAGTACTTGGTATGGGGCTTCAAGGAAATGGTACAATCCCTGCAGTTTATTCAGAAAGAATAAAACTCGCAAAGCATGCTGGTATGAAAATCATGGAATTACTTGAAAAGAACATAAGACCAAGAGATATTATGACAGAAGATGCATTTATGAATGCTATGACTATGGACATGGCTCTTGGATGTAGCACCAATAGTATGTTGCATTTGCCTGCAATTGCACATGAAGTTGGCTTTGATTTAAATGTTGATATAGCTAATGAAATTAGTGCAAAGACACCGAATCTTTGTCATCTTGCCCCTGCAGGACACACTTATATTGAAGATTTAAATGACGCTGGTGGAATTTACGCTGTTATGAATGAAATAAATAAACTTGGTTTATTAAAAACTAACCTTATAACATGTACAGGAAAAACTGTTGGCGAAAACATTGAAGGATGTATAAATAAAAATCCTGAAGTTATTAGACCAGTCGAAAATCCATATAGTCAAACTGGTGGAATCGCAGTTCTTAAAGGAAATCTAGCGCCTGATTCATGTGTCGTTAAGCGTTCAGCTGTTGTACCAGAAATGTTAAAGCATGAAGGTCCAGCTAAAGTATTTGATTGCGAAGAAGATGCACTTGAAGCCATAAATACAGGAAAAATTGTTGAAGGAGATGTTGTTGTTATAAGATACGAAGGACCTAAAGGAGGCCCTGGTATGAGAGAAATGCTTAATCCAACTTCTGCAATTGCAGGAAGAGGTCTCGGAAGCTCCGTTGCTCTTATAACAGATGGACGTTTTAGTGGCGCTAGCAGAGGTGCTTCAATCGGACACGTTTCTCCAGAGGCAGCAGTAGGTGGTAACATAGCATTAGTTGAGGATGGAGATATCATCCAAATTGATATTAATGCTAATACTATTAACTTCTTAGTTAGCGATGAAGAATTAGCAAGAAGAAAAGCAAATTGGAAACCAAGAAAACCAAAAATAACTACAGGTTACCTAGCAAGATATGCTGCTCTTGTTACATCAGGAAATAGAGGTGCTATCTTAGACATTCCTAGATTTTAATTAAACTAATTGTTAATTATATACTTATAGATAACCCAACTAAAACCTGAACTTATGCATATAACTCGCCGAAATGAATAACATACTTTTGTTCCAGTTTCTAGTTGGGATATATTTCATAGTATAAATCTAAAACTAAATTTATGTGGTAACTTACCGAAATCATAAATATTTTGTTACGAAAATCTATGAAAATATCGCTGAAGATTCTAAGCAGCAGGTTGTATCCACTTTATTTAGTGATAATATAGCTACAGTTTTCTGATTTAGGAGTAATTCCTATCAATAAGATTTCTGTAGCTATATTTTTTTTAATTGCCCCTCAACTATACTCTCACTAAAAGTAATTATTTCATTATATCACGTATAATTTACTTGTATTATTTTTACATAAATATGTTATAATTCAAGATATATTTATAGAAATCTTAACAATTATATAGATATAAATAGTACTTTCGGAGGTATATTTATATGACACAAATAGTTAAAAGAGGCTTTGTTCCATCTGACGAAATTGAATTTAATGAAGAAAACCTAAAATTATTAAAAAAAGCTCAAAAGGATATCTATTACTTAATAAATCAAGGGTATAGTATAGATAAAAGTGTTGAATTTGTAGGAAATCATTTTCTATTTTCTGCTAGGCAAAGATTAGCTTTAAAAAGAAGCATATCTTCTTACGAAGATATTATTAGCAGGCAGAAGCGTAAAATATTAGATAAATACGAAAATAGCACGCTACATATTGATGGTCTTAATATAATTATTACTCTTGAAGTAGCTTTGTCTAACTCAACACTAATTAAATGTATGGACGGAACTCTCCGCGATTTAGCTGGACTTCGTGGAACATATAAGTTAATCGATAAAACGGATACAGCAATAGATTTGATTGGTAAAAAATTAGATGAAATGAAGATACGTAAGGCTATCTTTTATCTTGACTCTCCTGTTTCTAATACAGGAAGATTGAAATCAAGAATATTAGAAATTCTGCATAAATACAATTTTGATATAGAAGTTATTCTTATTCCAAATGCAGATGTCATTCTAAATAAATTGGATCATGTTGTAACTAGCGACGGGATAATCCTCAATACATGTGAAAATTGGATAAACTTGGCCTATGAAATTGTAGATGAAAAATTACCTAATACGTCTTATATTGATTTTGAAATTAGCTATTAGCATATTAAATTATATAAAAATATAAACATTATATTAACGTAAATTATAACAATCTGAAACTCTTATGAATATATTATTTATAACTAATTTCTGAGGAGTAAAATATAAATGTTAATTGATAATGAGTTCATTAGTGACGATACTATGAACTTTCAAGACTTTCATAACTTTGAATTTTCACCAATTTTAGATGAATCTGCTGAAAAAAAACGTGCACCTTTTACACCCAATAGTGGAGGTTTTCCACCTATAGGAAACTATCCACCTAACTTTAATTTTAATCCGCCTAATTTTGACTATGATGATTCTCCAAATTTTAATTACCCTGGCGGTGGTGTATTCAATCCTCCTGGAGCACCTAAATCTCCACCACCTAATTATGTCCCAAGAAAAAATGATTCTGGAGTTCAAAAAGTCGGAGTTAGCGGTGGTGTAAATGCTAAAGCTGTTAGTTCTAACTCTATAAGATTTTGTCTTTATAAATACACATATATCTGGGAAGAGAATGGAAATAACTATTGGACTTTCTTATTAAGTGTTAACAGACGTACAGTATCTGGTTTTAGATGGTTCCGTAGAAATTGGGTCTATTTCGGATTAGATTTAAGAAAAATAGATTCTTTCATATGCTATAGATCTGATTCTGAATCAGAAGAAAAATGCAATGATTGCCTAGATTTAAATAGAAATGATACAACAACATTGCTAAATAATGAAAAAGAATATTCCGTAAATGGTACCAGAGATGTTTACACTAAAACTTTAGCATCAATCGATATACCTAATATCAAAGAAGATGTTGTAACTAAAACAGTAGATTATTTGGATGATAACGAAATTACTAGTGAAATGCCTTGCGTAAAAGCTAGAAATATTTGTTATAGAATTAACTTAGAAGTAGCTTATCCAAGCGAATATGATATAAATTTAAAAAGAGATATAAACGAATTAGTAGAAGAAGCAAGTAACGATGCTTATAAAATTATATCTTTAAACAGAAACAGTGACAATGATTCTGATCCACTTGAAACTTTTAATTTATCTGCTAAATCAATTCCCGATGCTCTTAAAGCTTTCTCTGATTCCTTTAGCAGCAAGCTTGACCTTTTAGATTATCTTTCAAACTTGAATGACATTACCTACTGCATAAGGAGTGAAAAGATTTATAACAATTGGAAACCTTATTTTTATAATGATTCATTGTATTAGCTAGAAAATAAACTTCATCTGTTTCTTAAAATGTACAATAAGGCTAGAGAAATAATTCAACTCTCTAGTCTTACTTTTTATCATTAAAAGTATTTAAATCGTATAATTTAAATATAAGCCTTCTACTTTTTCCCAATCTATTAAGTTCCATATATTTTTTACATAGTCTGCTCTTAGATTTTTATACTTTAAATAATAAGCATGTTCCCATACATCTATAGTTAAAATTG
This sequence comes from Candidatus Clostridium helianthi, assembly GCF_045310795.1. NCBI lineage: Bacteria > Bacillati > Bacillota > Clostridia > Eubacteriales > Clostridiaceae > Clostridium > Candidatus Clostridium helianthi. Next base: position 243,682 of record NZ_JBJIAB010000004.1, on the reverse strand, counting down.
GAACAAATCCATTCATTGCAGGTGAATTCTGATTTAGCGTATTCCTTACTGATAATTTTCCTTCTTTGTCTTTAACCAAAAAACCATAACCAGATCCAAATTGGCCTATAGCAGCATTGCTCACTTCAGTTTTTAGAGTGTCTAAATCTCCAAATGTATTATATATTTCTTCTAATAGCTTTCCTTCTGGGGCTTTCTTTGGAGTTGGTGAAAGAAGTGCAAAATATAAATTATGATTTGATACTCCTCCACCTTGATCTATCACTCCTTGCCTAATTTCTTCTGGCAATTCGTTCACACTTGCTAACAATTGATCTAAGGATTTACCTTCTGTATACTGCTCATAGCCTTTTATAAGCGAATTTAAGTTATCTACATATTTTTGAAGATGCTTGCTATAGTGTGTTTCAACTGTTTCTGCATCTATATATGGTTCTAATGCATCAAATGCATATGGTAATTGAATTTTATCAAACATATTTCATCTCTCCTTACTATTTTATTAATCTGAAATATTAATAGTTTTAGCAAGAAAGAGCGATTTATGTATTGTAACTTATATTTATAATGCTATATATTTATCTCCCATGGATTCTCTTTATTTTCTGAGAATAATATGCAGCTTCTTATTGAATTTTCAATCATATCACTTACTGCTTGATCTGTGTAAAAAGCTGCATGAGGTGTTATTATTACATTAGGAAAAGACTTTAGAATAGCTAAATTTCTATTTTTTAAAGTTTCTCCCTTTAGATCACTATAATAAATATTAGATTCCTGTTCAATTACATCTAAAGCAGCTCCACCTATCTTCTTACTTTCAATTCCTTGTATCAAATCATTTGTATTAATTAATGATCCACGAGCAGTATTAATAATAAAGACTCCATCTTTCATTAATTTAATAGCTTTCTTATTAATCATATGATAATTATCATCTGTAGCCGGCATATGCAATGTTATAATATCACTATATTTAAATAGATTGTCCAAGTCTACATACTTAGCATTTGATTTCACTTCATCATTTTTATATATATCATGTGCTAATATTTTGCAACCAAAACCACTTAAATGACTGATAACAGTCCTCCCTATTTTTCCTGTGCCTACAACACCTATAGTCAAGTTAGGTAATTCCTTACCTTGAATACCTCTTAAAGAAAAGTCTTGCACATTGCTTCTTTCCATTATAAGTTTAACTTTTCTAATTGCCATTAATATTAGCATTATAGTATAATCTGCTACACTATTTGTTGAATACGTTACATTTCCTACGCGAACTCCAAGTTCCTTAGCCTTTTTCAAATCTATATGATCATACCCTATAGTCCTTGTTGATATAAATTTAACACCTAACTCATGAAATTTTTCAACTAATTCTGAGTTTATATTTGTTGTAATTATACTGATACAATCAAAACCTTTTGCAAGGGGTGCTGTTTCTAAATTTGGTTCTTCATTACATAAAACAACTTCAACATTATACTTTTTACTAAATTCTTTAAAATACTTTGTTTCATCACGCCTATGACTATATGCTAAAATTTTCATTTAATATCAGTTCCTTTCAGAAATTATTATTTCTACAATACTTATTTAATTCTAATTTTACCATACTTTTCAAGTCGATTTACTACAAAAATAAAACTATTTTCATTATACTTTATCGAGCCTTTTCCTTAATGAACAGTTTCCCCAAAATGGAAAAGGGAGCATAACTGCTCCCCTTACAACTATGAATTCTAAATTGTTTTAAAACGAACTTACTAATAGCATAATATTTAAAATAGTAACTATTCCTGCAATACTCCATAAAACAATCTTTTCTAATGTAGTGTTTTTATATTTTCCCATTACTTTCTTTGATGATGTTAAATATATTTGCGTGAAAATTGTTATTGGCAATTGTACACTTAATAGCATTTGGGAATAAAGCAATCCTTCAAATGGATTGCTAACAAAAAATATTATAACTAAGGCAACCAATATAGTTATTAATACTCCAATCTTACTGCTTTTACTGTTTATATCATATTCTTCTCCAAATAAACCAGCAAATATCGATCCTCCGGCCATGCCAGCTGTAACTGACGATGCTAATCCAGCAAAAAGCAATGCTATAGCAAATATTATCGAAGCTGAATTTCCAAGCAATGGTTTTAACATTGTTTGAGCTTGTTCAAGTTCGGTAACCTGAACATTATTATTATAAAATGTTATTGCAACTAAAATCATAGCACTATTTATTATAAATCCAATTATCATAGATAACATTGTATCCATAAATTCATACTTTAATTGCCTCTCTAATATGGATTTATCTTTTAAATTCCATTTTCTACTCTGGATTACTTCTGAATGTAAAAATAAATTATGTGGCATAACTACAGCCCCTAATACACTCATTATTATTGGTAGGGAATTTACTGGAATACTAGGTACAACTGCACTACGTATTGCTTCTCCCCAATTTATATTAACTAAGAAAGTTTCAAATATAAATGATATTCCTATAATTGATACAAATCCAATTATTACTTTTTCTATTTTCTTATACGAATTGGAAAATAGCATAAATGTAATTACTAACGCAGAAATTAATGCACCTAATTTTAATGGAATATTAAACAACATGTCCAAAGCTATTGCTGCTCCTAATATTTCTGCCATAGCAGTACTTACTGCTGCTAACATTGCTGTTATTGTAATTGCTCGTCCTAAAAATTTATTTATATGTTTATTAATTGCTTCCGAAATACATAATCCTGTTACTATACCCAAGTGAGCAGCATTATGTTGTAATATTATAAGCATTATTGTTGATAGAGTAACAATCCAAAGCAACTTATAGCCATAATTAGATCCTGCTGCAATGTTTGATACCCAATTTCCTGGATCTATAAAACCTACTGTAACTAAAATTCCTGGTCCAATATATTTTAATAGATCTTTTCCGATTAATTTATTTTTAGTTAAATCTTTATTTTTCTCATTCATATATAGATCCACTCCTTTCTTTTACTTATTATATGATAATGATTATCAACTGTAAAGTGCCTTTTATTTTCTTTATTATATAACTTATTATTATTTACCTAATTTATCCCTTCTTAATTATAATATATAAAGATATAGTTTTTAACCCTAATTGGTGACAAACTTCTAATTGTTTTAATAAAAAAATAACATAAGTTATTGAGTCATAAATAACCTATGTTACTCCCATCATATATAAACCAATATAAATCAATTTTCCTTCTAATTATCTCCGTCTAAAATATTTCCAAGCATTCCAAGTACACTACCTTCTTCTCTATTTTTTCCGCCCGAAGTTGGAGCTGCTGCAAATACACGTTCTGCAAGTCTGCTAAATGGTAAGCTTTGAACCCATATCTTTCCTGGTCCTGTTACAGTTGCAAAGAATACTCCTTCCCCACCAAATAACGTATTCTTAATTCCACCTACAAATTGTATATCATAATGTACATCTTTAGTCATAGCAACTAAACATCCAGTATCTATTTTTAATGTTTCTCCAGGCAATAAGTTTCTTTCAACTATTGCACCACACGCATGTATAAAAGCTAAGCCATCTCCTTCTAATTTTTCGAGTATGAACCCTTCACCTCCAAAAAAACCTACACTTAACTTTTTCTTAAAATCTATTCCTACAGATACACCTTTAGCTGCACATAGAAAAGCATCTTTTTGACATATTAATTTTCCTCCTAATAAACTCAAGTCCATAGGAATTATTTTTCCTGGATAAGGTGCCGCAAAATAAACTTTTTCTTTTAATGCTCCCGAATTTGTGAATGCAGTCATAAACAAACTTTCACCAGTCAGCACTCTTTTTCCTGCTGAAAAAATTTTATTCATAAAACTGCTGCCACTTTGTTTTGATCCATCTCCAAATATAGTTTCCATTTGTATGTTTGGGTCCATCATCATCATTGCTCCAGCCTCTGCTATCACAGTTTCTGTGGGATCAAGTTCAATTTCTACATATTGTATATCGTCACCTTTTACCTTATAGTCAATCTCATGCGAATACATCAGTTGTACTCCCCCTTATTGCTAAAATTTTAATTTTCTTAATCAACTTTTTATTGATTATTTATAATAAATTTATCATTCTGTAACATTTCTGTAACATAAATCTATTATAATAATATTTGTAAAGTAGTTAAAGCATTATTATTAACCCTAATTTAAAAATACTTATAAATAGTATTTTAGAATGGCTTATTCCCCTAAATAAGTCATTCTTTTTTTCTATCATATTTTATTATATTGAGTCACATATGTTCTCTAAATCACTTTAAATTCTTTGTAAGTCCCAACGTTGTATCTGTTGTTTCCATATCTACCTTATACTGCTCGCCTAAGTCATAAGCGTTGTAATAGCCTTTCTCCATCATGTAATTTGATATTTTTTCATGAGTTTGAATTGCATCTTGTAATTGCTTCTTTAATATAGCTCTAACTTCTAATGAAATTGATTCTGTTATCGCAACTGCATAATTTTGTACTCCGCTCTTGGCCGAAATCAGAAAATCAGTAGCTATAACTTGATCAGTCATTTTACTCATTCCTGTAAGATTTTCTATTAATCCATTCATAATTCCCTCTCCTTTCTAAAATTAAATATTTATTCTTCTGAAGATGCAATATTAGATTTCTCCATAAGACTTCTCAACTCTTCAATATGTTTTTCTGATACAGATACCTCTTGTTGCAATATTGATTTTAATTCTTCATCCGAAACTAATGGTGACATAGTAAGAGCTTTAGTTAAACATGTATTTTTGAATGTTAGTATTTCATGCAACTGCATAGTTTCATTTGGTGCAATACTTTGATCATTCATATTTTTTACCCTCCTTAATAAATAAACTTTTCCTATGGCTTTAGAACAACTTTAATACATCCGTCAGTTTTTGTATCAAATACTTCATATCCATATGGCGCTTGATCAAGGGGCAATCTGTGAGTAATAATATCACTTGGATCTACTTTTCCTTCAACAAGTAATTTATAAAGTGTTGGCATATATGGAATAACTGGAGCTTGACCTGTTCTTATATTAATATTACGATTCATTATATCTCCAAAAGGAAATGCGTTATATCTTCCTCCATAAACTCCGGTAACTTGAATCATTCCACCTTTTCTCACTGCCTGAGTAGCTATAACAAATCCACCTAATGATCCACTTTGAAGTTTTAAACCTGATCCTAAAAACTCCATTGGTGTCATTTTTCCATCCATTCCAACACAGTCTATTACTACATCTGCTCCACCATGAGTGATTTCTCTTAGATATTCCCCTGTATTCTCATGTTGTTCAAAATTAACAGTTTCAACTTTATTATGTCTCCTTGCATGCTCTAACCTATAATCGATATAGTCAACAGCTATTACTCTCTCTGCACCGTGCATCCAGCAGAACTTTTGTGCTAATAGTCCTACAGGTCCACAACCTAACACAATAACAGTATTACCTTTCTTAACCCCAGCATTTTCTACGCTCCAATAAGCAGTTCCCATTGCATCTGACATCAATAATAATTTTTCATCCTCTACTTCACAATCTTCTGGAATTTTGAAAGGAGTAAAATTAGCATAAGGCACTCTCATATACTCTGCCTGGCCTCCTGGATATCCTCCAAATGTATCTGAATACCCAAAAAATCCTCCATTTTCCCCATTAGGATTTGAATTATCACACATACATGTCAAATCATGTTTACAATAAAAACACTCTCCGCAACTTACGTTAAAAGGCACTATTACTCTATCACCTTTTTTCAATTTCGTAACTTCTGGTCCTACCTCTTCAACAATCCCCATTGGTTCATGCCCTATGATATAATCTTGTGGTAAGTTTGGAACCATATCATGAATTAAGTGCAAATCAGAACCACATATTGCTGTACTTGTAAGCTTAACTATAATATCGTCAGCCTTTTGAATTTTAGGATCTTTGACTTCTTTAACTTTTACATTCTTTATTCCTTGAAATGTTACAGCCTTCATTAAACAATTACCTCCTTTTTTATTTTTCTAGTGTTGCAAACATACCACTTCTACTTGTATCTCCAGGAAATAAATCCAAACTAGCAATTTGAGATATTGTTGTAGATGATTCAATATCCATTTGAAATTGCTTTTCTAAATTTGTAGGATGAAACCAACCTTTTTCTACCATAAGATTTGATATTTGTTCATGCATAAGAATTGCGTCATTTAACTGATTCTTTAAAACAGTTCTAACTTCTGGAGTTGTCGCCTCAGTCAATGCAATTGCACAATTTCTTACACCACTTTTGGCATTTAACAAAAAACCTAGAGACATATTTGCATCCACAAGTTTAGGCATCCCCTCTGCATTTCTTATTTCTAAATAATCATTAATCATAATTTTCCCTCCTTTGTTTTCTAGCATTCTTACAAACAATTTATATATAAAATTCTCATCTTATTTTAGGAGCTTTTTTCAATAAATTTTGTAAGTTACTTATTGCTGTTATAGATTGTTGTACATCCTTCTCTAATAATGCCTTTAGATCTTGATCAAAAACTACACCTTCCATCATTTTTGATGTAGTCATACATATAGTTTTGAAGTTTAGCATTTCATGAACTTGCATTGTCTCATTTGGTGCCAGATGTTGCTTTTCCATAAATTCACCTCCTAACTTCCTTCTAATAAATGTATTCTTCCACACGCAGCTTTTAGTTATACAATTAACTAAACAAAATAGATACAATCAATGAGAAAACAGATAAAGCTACTAACGCTAAATACCCCTATAGGATAAAATTTAATTTTCTATCCTATAGGGGTAAAATCATTCTCTTATGTTATTTAAGTCCCTTTATTATAAAATATAATTCTTTATATAAAATTGATTAAAATACTTAACTCTATATCTTTTACAACGAGCAATCAATTTTTATATACGTATTATCCACAATTTGATAATTTAATTTTGATTTTAAATTTTTAACTGCAGATAACTTCTCAATATAATCAATATCAGATAAAGTTATATCTTTTAATCCTGCGATAAATTCAACCTCAGAATTTCTCTTCAATTTATCATTTATAACTTTCTTAAGTTCATTGTTTATATTCATAAAATACCCGCACTCCTCATCTACATAGTAATTATTCTCTATACATAACATAGATATATTATAGCACATTTTGTTGAATTATTCAATTTACTCACTATTTTCCTTTTATTTAAACTAAGTATGCTAGCACTTAATCTTCTAATAATTTTAATAAAAATCTTTTTTTAATTGACATAATATTGCCACAATTATCCTTTATCATAATATTATAAACAATTTATATTAATTGTTCTCCTATTAAATAAATATACAACAAATCAGTATTCAGGATAACTTGGTTCCCTTAAACAAGTTATCCTTTTTATTATTTATTAATATATTTAATTCATATAAAACTAATAGCCCTAATTAAATTGTTTAACACTTTAAGCTCATAGCAAATTTTGTAACTTTTTATATCAAAGTCACTCTACATTCATATAGTAAGTTAAATATTTGACAATCATATAATTCAATATCAAAAAAAGGCTTAAGTATTAACTACTCAGCCTTTTTTGGTGATTACCATCTCTCACAAACCATATTTTTTATACCCTGTTTTTATACCCACTTATATTCTACCATATTCCAACATAATTTCACGTATTTTCGTAATACATTTTCATATATATATTGATGTTTTATAACAAAATACATCAATATATCTGTAATTTTATGTCGTTTAAAATCATTATTAATCTAAATTTATATAAAATATTCGTTAAAAAATTATCTATTTGTCTGTAATATTTTATAAATATTATTATTTTAATATAATATTATTTTATTCTATAAAAATAATACTTAAAACTAAAATAAACTCTCCCTATTTATTCACCATCATACGCATTAATTGCTATTGGTAATGATTGAATTACTATATTACCTACAGCTGGCAATCCTATTAGAACAGCACTTATTATTTCTTCCCTTGTTGCTCCAAGAGATTTTGCATGTTTAACATGAAAAGGCAGACCACCTTCAAGTCTTGAAGAAGCTAAAACTGCAATATATGCAAGTTCCTCTGTTTTCGAATCAAGTTTACTTACTGAATCTAATTTTTGAACTGTCTCCATCCATATCTCCTGATACTCAGGTGCCTCTTTCATAAAAGTTTTAAACGCATTACTAACTGATGACATATCACTCATTCTCTTATCCTCCAATCATTTTTGTTAATTTAACTTATTAATTATATAATCCCATATAGCAAGTGCTGAATTTTTCTTACCATCTGAGGATTCCAACAATTTTTTTAATGTATTTATATTTTCTTTATATGAGGTGTCTTTAATTATATTTCTTATAGCCAATTGTATTTTTGGTGCATTCCATCTGTTAATTGGTATTCGTATTCCAGCACCTTTCATTACTACATTATCAAGATTTATCTGCTGTTCTGGCTGCATTGAAAATCCAACAATAGGAGTACCACTTGCAATAGCAGTTTGTACTGTTCCTTGCCCACCATATAACACCCCTCCATTATAATGAGCTTTGCCTAAAAATTTTCATTAATAAAGTTTTCAATCCAAGAAATCTCAGTATCTATAAATGCTATTGGTCTTTCAAACAATGCTTTTATATGTGGCCTCTCCTTTGCCGTAGGATGCTGATCATATCTTTTATTTAAGAATTCTTTTCTATCTTTCAGATTTTCTTTATGGTTAATTAAAGCTTTTTTAAATTCTTCCTTGGTCACTAAATAAGAAAATAATAAGCCTATATCAAATTCACTAGGATCATTCTTATATTCGCTTATCATTTTTATAATCTGCTTCCTAATAATCACTTTAGTTTCTTCTTTTATGAAATATACTTTTCTCTTAGGCGAACCATATTCTTTTTCATATCTGGAACCAATATAGCCTTTCTTTTCAAGTTTATTCAAAGAATTATAGATTGATGAAAATCCAATATCCGTCCACCCTCTCATATTTCTTTGTTCTATTACAGTTTCAAATTCGTATCCATAATAATCTTTATCATATAAAAGTGATAAAAGTATCACCTCAATTTGTGTCATATTCATCTCACCCACCTATTCTAGGGTTAGAATAGCATTTTAGGAAGAATGTGTCAACAACTTATAAAAAATAATTCAGATGACGTAACTTAATTTCAATAATTCTAGTAATTAATCTTTATTTAAATTAATATATTCACTCATCTACTCTATAGTTGCATACAACTCTATTTTTAAGCTGCCCTTCAGAACTTTTCATAGCTTCTCCTTATATGTAACTTATCAATATAAACCATAATTTAATTACTATAAGGATAATAATGTGGAATTTTAGATTGGAATTCTTTTAAGCTTACGATATAATTATTATCATTGAATTCAATAAGCGATACTCCATCAAATTCTTCAATTTCTCCATCATAGCTACATTTAAAATACCACTCAACTACTGTTATATTTCCCTGATGAATAAACTGCTTTATATCCCAAACCAATACTTTTCCACGTTTATTCCATTCTTTAAACCATGTTGTAACTGTATCTATTCCATGATATTCAGGACCATAACATTCGCTATAAGTTACATTTAAATCAAAAATATCTTTTAATACTGAACAATTATTCTCTAACCACGATTTAAAATATTTCTTAATTATTTGTTCTCTAATATTCATTACTCACCCAGCTTCTTTCTTAAATCTGAAATATAAGTATTTTGTATTTTCCTTAAGTCCATAAAAAAATATGAAAGAATCCTAATAATAGGATTTTTAATAAAGACATTTTCTTTAAATACTATTTTAGTTCCACCATTTTCTGTTTCTGAAAAACTACCTTTCCAAAACCCAGTAAACATTTTATTTTCCATATTAAAAGCATACTCACTATATTCATCCTTCTTAGATATAATAAACTTTGTAGCACTCCCGTTATGAGTGTATTCAATAAATTCTTTACCATTATTATAAATTTCAATTTTTTTAATACCACTACGCCAACTATAATCATTATTATTTGTTACTATATTCCAAACAGATTTTATATTAGAATTGAATTCTGCTGTTATTTCTGCTACTCTCGCCTTTTTCAAACTCCTCACCCCTATTATTTTTTCCCTTTTATTTTCTTTTTAACTTTTTGCATTGGCAATTCTTCATAGGTTGCTGATACAACTTCAGTTAAATAGTCTCTATCATCTAAAGATTCAATTAAAAAAGAAGGTTTTGCTCCCTCATAAGCAGGGGCCTCTGTAACTTCACGTAATAAATCTCTGCCTCCTTTTGTTATCTTTAAAAAGAATTGATTATCACATATTAGTCCTATTATTTTTTGATTACAGTAGATTCCGTAATCTCCAAACATTTTTCTATACGTTATGCTTCCTGCACCACTTATCTGTTCGCATACATATTCTACAAATTCTATATTCGAAGCCATTTTCTTTCCTCCCGCTAAGCTCACTTTATAACATCTCTATTGCTTATATCGCTGCCATTTATAAATATACCTTTTATGTATAATTTTAGCATAAATAGTAATTCAAAAGATAGTTATTGTTTAAAAATCTTTTTGAGATTTCACCTCTAATCCGCATGTTTCCTATAAATATTTATATATGTATATATTTTTCTTTGTATCTATGTTTCTAGGTAAATATATTTATATGAATAAATTTACCTAGGAACATATAAACATATTTTCATTTAAACAATGTTTCCTATAAATCTTTAAATATATGAAAGTTTATAAATTTTTACTAAGTTGTTTCTAACAAAAGTTTAAATAAATTTTCACTCACTAAGAATAAATGTCTTCTTAACCTCATTACCATTGCATATTTCAAATCTAAATATTATCTACAATACACACGCAAATTTCTTAATCTATAATTGAAAACAAGCATTTCTAAGCTATCAATAAAAGTTTTATCATTCTTGTAATTCATTTTTAGCTTTTTCATAAAATCACCATTAGAAATGGACGTAAAAATAGCACACATCATATTCAATAAATTGCCTATCAAAAAATATGATGTGTGTCGTGTATTATTTTAAATATATAACTTTTTTATTTAAATTTCATCACATATATCAACTGAACATACTTTATCTCTTCCAGTTTGCTTTGCTTTATATAAAGAGTCATCTGCTTGTCTTAATAATGTTTCAATGTTATCAGTTAATTCCGGGTAAGCAGATACACCTACAGAAACAGTAATTCCTATCTTTCTACCGTCACCAATTTCAAATTCATGCTTCTTTACTTCATCACATATCCTTTTTCCTATATCCATCGCCCGCTCTTTAGAACAGTCAATTAATAAGATACAAAATTCTTCTCCTCCAACTCTTGACACTGCATCGAATACTCTACAAGTATTTTTTAAAATAACAGCCAAATCTCTTAGTACTATATCACCAACTGCATGACCGTATGTATCATTAACATACTTAAAATGATCTATATCAATCATTAAACAAGATAATTTTTCATCCTTTTCTTTTACATTCGCAACACTTTTATTAAATATCAAATCAAATTGTCTTGTATTATTTAATCCAGTCAAAAAATCTTTAGTAGCCTCATTTTTATATCTCCTATACAATTCATTTGACGATTTAACATATTTTAATAAATAATAAGCTAATATGGCTGCAATTGCCGACATAATCAAATACGCCAAGAGTATCTTAAATACATCACCAAAATTAAACAACAAGTAATAATATGTGCTAATTATCGAAAATATACTAAGTAAGTATATTGTCACCCACTTTTTAACCATGTTTAACTTCAACTTACCAGCTATGGAATATGATAATAGTAATATTAATATTTGATAGCCTGCAACTATTGATGATTGATTGATTCCAAAATATATAATCCTAAATAAAACTATACTCACTCCTGTAATTAATGAAGGCAGAAATCCACCAATATAATATATTAACATTAATGCTACAACTCTTAAATCCACCAAAGTTTTTGTACTTTCAATATTTATTGTGTACATCATCATTCCTATCGCAAGAATTCCCCCACCTAAGCCAAGCAAAACCTTTGCAAAAATTTTAGAACTGCATTCAAGGGGTGTATCCTTCGATAAATGTCCTCCTAAAGATATTGCTGATATCAAAAGAAGTATATTAATAAAAAAATTACTCATTGTTCACACCTCTATTCTATTTATTAATTTAAATATATACAAATAATAATTATTATTTAAAATTTATTATTACAATTATACCACTAACTACCTTTTATGACAAATAATTTATTTTTCTTCAAACACAAAAATACTATGCATTTAAATAGGGTCTGCTCCTATCTTCTTCGCATAGTCTTTCATTAATTTTCAAAGCAACTTTATTTTTCGCGACATGACTTTAGAAGTTTTGACACGACTTTATTTTGCTGTGACACAACCTTTAGTTTTCATGTTTATTTTCCTCATTCTAATACATCTCCACACATCTATAGACAGGAGTAACTTTTTATGTATAAAAAAATACACACATCCATAGATATTAAAATCTATTAGATGTGTGTATTTAAAACAGTCTACCTAACTCAGTAAAACCTTGATTTTCAGACTATTTAGCTAATGCTTCTTGAACAGCAACAGCTACAGCAACAGTCATACCAACCATTGGGTTGTTACCTGCTCCGATTAATCCCATCATTTCAACGTGAGCTGGAACTGATGAAGATCCTGCGAATTGTGCATCTGAGTGCATTCTTCCCATAGTATCAGTCATACCATAAGAAGCTGGACCTGCAGCCATGTTATCTGGGTGAAGAGTTCTTCCTGTACCACCACCTGATGCTACTGAGAAGTATTTCTTACCTTGTTCGATACATTCTTTCTTGTATGTTCCTGCAACTGGATGTTGGAATCTTGTAGGGTTAGTTGAGTTACCAGTGATTGATACGTCAACTCCTTCTTTATGCATGATTGCAACACCTTCTCTAACGTCGTCAGCACCGTAACATCTTACTTTTGCTCTTTCTCCGTTTGAGTATGCTTTTTCTTTAACTACTTTAACTTCTCCAGTGTAGTAGTCAAATTGAGTTTGAACATATGTGAAACCATTGATTCTTGAAATGATGAATGCAGCATCTTTTCCAAGACCGTTTAAGATAACTCTTAATGGTTCTTTTCTTACCCTGTTAGCTTTTTCAGCTATTTTAATAGCACCTTCAGCAGCAGCGAAGCTTTCGTGTCCTGCTAAGAATGCGAAACATTTAGTTTCTTCTCTTAAAAGCATAGCTCCTAAGTTTCCGTGTCCTAAACCAACTTTTCTATCATCTGCAACAGAACCTGGGATACAGAATGCTTGTAATCCTTCTCCGATTGCTTCAGCAGCATCAGCAGCCTTAGTGCAACCCTTCTTTATTGCTATAGCAGCACCTAAAACGTATGCCCATCCAGCGTTTTCGAATGCGATTGGTTGAGTTTCCTTAACGATTGTATATGGATCTACTCCAACTTCAGCACAAACTGCTTTAGCATCTTCCATAGTTTTCATTCCGTATTTTTCTAATACTGGAGTGATTTGGTTAATTCTTCTTTCATAACTTTCAAATAATGCCATTTTAAAAATCCTCCTTTACAAATAATTATTTATGTCTTGGGTCTAATAATTCAGCAGCGTCAGCAACTCTTCCGTATTGACCTTTAGCTTTTTCTAATGCTTCGTTAGCATCCATACCTTTAGCAATGCTTTCCATCATTTTTCCTAAGTTAACAAACTTATATCCGATGATTTCTTTATCTTCGTCTACAGCAACTTCAGTAACATAACCTTCAGCCATTTCTAAGTATCTTGGTCCTTTAGCTAAAGTTCCGTACATAGTACCAACTTGAGATCTTAAACCTTTTCCTAAATCTTCAAGTCCTGCTCCGATAGGTAGTCCACCTTCTGAGAATGCAGTTTGAGTTCTTCCATAAACGATTTGTAAGAATAATTCTCTCATAGCTGTGTTTATAGCGTCACAAACTAAGTCTGTGTTTAATGCTTCTAATATAGTCTTTCCTGGTAATATTTCTGAAGCCATAGCAGCTGAATGAGTCATTCCTGAACATCCAATTGTTTCAACTAACGCTTCTTGGATTATACCATCCTTAACGTTTAATGTTAATTTACAAGCTCCTTGTTGTGGTGCACACCAACCTATTCCGTGAGTTAATCCTGATATATCAGTTACTTCTTTAGATTGAACCCATCTTCCTTCTACAGGAATTGGCGCTGATCCGTGATTAGGACCTTTAGCAAGTACACACATTTCTTCAACTTCTTTTGAATACATCATATATTTTTGCTCCTCCCTAATTAATAGATAATTACAAATTATTAAATCTTATTTCTAAGTTTAAAATTGTAGTTGGGCATAAAATAACCCAGTGGGGCACTTTTCCCTATTCCTATTCTAGCAAATGATTTGATTCCCCACAACCTTTATTTAAAAATTTATGCACATTTATCTACTTTTATTTGAAAATCCGAACTACAAATGAATAAAAATCTTATATTAACTTTAATTAGATAAAATTTTGTCTAATGCTTTCATTATGTATTCTTAAATGGATATTATAAATTAATTTTCCAAAAATAAAAATAAATTAAAAATACCTATTGAAATATTCTTTAAGACATGGTAGAATAATTTTTGTCAGTTTACATGCCGCTGTGATGGAATTGGCAGACGTGGTGGACTCAAAATCCTCTGGTAGTGATATCGTGCCGGTTCGAATCCGGCCAGCGGCACCATTTATTTTGGTGGATTGCTGTATTACTTGGTTTAAATACCTTGTAGTACAGCTTTTTTTATGCACTTGTTGAATGTATCTAGATTTGTTTTACGCAAATCTAGATACATTCCCCGTATGCTTTATCAAAAGAGGCCGTTGCATTTGAATAACCTTTAACATTATTTTAAAATATTTCTACTCCACTCGGGAATTATATCTCTTTTCAATTTAATTATTCCATCACATATATAAGTACATACTTAAATTTATTTGTATTATATATATATTTATTTCATTACAAATATCAAATATCTCTTTCAAATTCTCTAATTACTCATAATATCTTCTTTCTATAGCTTCAGCTGTAATTCCTTGTCTACCTTTTAATACTCTAGTTCCAGCTCTTTACCTAGCAATTTCATAACTATGAACTCACAATACCAAATCATCTTTAATGTTTACAATCACTCTAAAAATTTATCAGATACCTCCCCAGTAACTCTCCCACTTTTTCAAATAGAAAAATATAAAGCATCATCTGTATGCTACTAGATAAGCGAAATCTTATCTTCTTCTATTATAGATACATAATTTGTTCTCTAAAATAACGATAAAACCAATGCTATTTTCATGCTAGAATCCTTTCAGCCCGCATTTAACAAGCATATTCTGAAGAATATATATTCTAATATGGTAATATTCTAAAGAATAAATATTGTGAAGAATATTCATTCTTTAGAATTTGAAACAATCAGAAACGTAATCACTAATTATAAATGATCTATATCTACAAATATTTTTAGACTATAAATAACGAACCTAATAATAGTTGAACTTTCAACAAACATATTATATGATAGTTGCAAGTTTAACTATTTCATTGATCTTATTTAGAAAGGACGTAATCTTTTTGAAGAATTCACATAAAATTATACATTACTTTTTTTTATTTTTTGGAGTTTTAGCTATTTCTACATCTGCTATATTTGTAAAACTATCAACTGCTCCTGCTCCAATCATTGCTACATATAGACTAGTTTTTTCAACTTTAATGATATTACCTGTAATATTATTTAACAAAAAATACATACTAGAAATAAAAAAATTAAAACTCAAACAATTAGCGGCAGTATTTTCATCCGGAATTTTTCTAGCAATACATTATATACTTTGGTTTGAATCCTTGCGTTTTACTTCAGTTGCAAGTTCAACAGTTCTTGTAACCATGCAGCCACTATTTGCTTTTATAGGAAGCTATTTTTTCTTTGGTGAGAGATTAAAGAAACTATCACTATTTGGCGGTTTTTTATCTATATTTGGAAGCTGTATAATAGGATTTGGCGATTTCAAAATTGGTGGGATAGCCTTGATAGGAGATATACTTGCTTTACTAGCAGCTGGAGTTATTACAGCATATTTCCTTATTGGACAAAGTGTAAGAAAAAATTTATCTCTAGTTGCTTATGTTTTCATTTGTTATTTAAGTAGTAGTATATTTTTATTAGCATACTCTGTCATATTAAAATATCCTCTAATTGGCTATGCAAACTCTGATTGGTTATGGTTCTTCTGCTTAGCATTAATTTCAACAATACTTGGTCAAACAGTTTTAAATTGGCTAATTAAGTGGTTAAGTGCTTCAACTATTTCTATGAGTATATTAGGTGAGCCTGTTGGAACGTGCACATTAGCATTCTTAATACTTGGAGAATCAATATCTTATAATCAAATTATCGGATCCCTAATTATCTTAATAGGGATATGTATATTTTTAATTGGCCAAACAGTAAAAGTAAAAGATGATAGTTCGAGTAATTCAAAAGCTGTATAAGTATTTAACAGTTAAATTATTTTCTCAATTATAATCATTTATAATTAATTTAGAAATAGTCTTGAAACAAATCATATTTCAAGACTATTATTTATTCTTATAAGTTATACTTTCTTAATCAATTATAACAAAATCACAAACGACTTTGGAGTTTGGGATTTTGTTATGCAGTTTAGAATTCCACTGTAAGGAAATTATATATAAGCATCTATATATTTATATTCTTTAAATTTAGAAATAATCTGAAAAATAAGGCTTCTCTACTGGTATTAACTGTTCTAAAATTTTGAGCATATAATATTCTGTTTTTATTCTTCCACACTCATATAGGAATGTAGGACGCTTATATCCCATAAGCATAGTTGTTAATGTCTGAATATCCATTTCCACTAAATTAGCAGCATACATATCATCACTCTTCTCACAGACTGTTTCTTCATCATCCCAATAGATATTAAAAATGCCATTATTCCATTGAGCAATAGGATCATTTATTTTGAAGCTTATATTAAGTTTTTGTGATTTTACTAAGAATGGGTATTTTATTATAAATTCTCTTACATTTATAATCCTTGCCATAAAGTATGGTTTAATAGTTTCAACTATTTCGCTATCTTCAAATAAAAAAGCCATTGGTTCTCCCGAAAAATTATTTCCCTTCACTTCATTAACCATAGAATAATGAGCACTTATATAATTCCAAATTCCATGATGTGCTTCAGTATTTAAATAAACCATTTCTTTAATATAAAATATATCATTTCTAATATAATAGATTAAATAACCAAGGGGCTTATGATTCTTACTGTAGTAAATAGCCGCAATAATATCATCACTATCCCAACGCCAATATTCATCCCACGCAAGCTCATCTCTAATCATTGCACCATGTCTCTGCATTGAAAAATAATCATGTACATTTAAAAGATCTTCACATTCTAAATCTACACGTTCCATCATTCCTTCTACTACTCTTTTTTTAGGAAGCTGCGAATCTTTGATTGTAAAAGTTATTTTATCAGAAATGATTTCCCAACCATGCTTTCTATAAAGAGGGATCGAATATGGATATAAACAAGAAATAACTTGACCTTCTTCATTCATATGAATAATAGCTCGCTTAATCAAAGAATGAATTAACCCTTTTCCAGTGTATTCAGGATAGGTAGCGACTCCAGTAACCCCACCCATTTTGCAAATATTATCATGGATATTTACTTTCATGGAATATACCACAATCATTGACGCTAATTTCCCATGATAAAACCAACCAAGAACATAGGCATTTTTAAGAATCGGCATTTTAGCATGCATAATTTGCTCTTCTGTCCAACCAGTATGCAAAAGATCTTCCATTGTTATCTGAAATGCATAACGTAAAAGCCCATTAAACTGTTCTAAATCATCTTCAGTTAATTTTCGCATTTTAAAATCGCCGTATTCCTCAATAAACATTTCTTTATCTTTCATAAATCCTCCCCATATTCATCAAAAACGTATTAAATATAATTCATTTTATATTGTTAATAACCTAAATATTTATCAGCATAATTTTACAAGACCATATAATTAATTATCCTTCATTATTATCTTATATTATACTATAAATCTTTGTGCTATACATGCTAAACCTTACAATTTATCCCTCTTTGTTTTAAGTATACAAACTCCTTTTTTCACTATTTGCATAAAAACTAACCCACTCTTTCCTTGTACATTCAACAACATCAGACATACTTATTGATTATATTGGGTAAATAAAATTAATATATTCCATATATATGCTGCAACAATAAATTCACATTTAAAATTTAAGTTATGTGAGCTACGTTAAGACTCAAATGTAAAAATTCAATTGTAGCATATATGATACCCCAAAATCTTCCACAATCTTTTCTGCATCTATATAAACAGCTCTTATTTTTGATATCACTGATTAAGAATAAATTAAGATGATTCAAGGTTAATATTAAGAGAAACATGGTAAAATATATTTGTCATTTATTTGCAAGGAGGTAAAGTATGATAATAAAAAAGCAGCCCTACAACATCTCTAAGATTGTACTAGCATCTATATTTTTAAACTTAATACAAATAATCTTTATAACTCTATTTATTTACTACAAAAGTCAAAATCCACATATGATTGAAGGAAATTTTATCATTTATGTCGTAGCTATAAGCATAGGTATTAATAGTATTATTACAGGAATAATATTTTATAATTTTTTATTTAAGAAAGGCAGTAATAATTTAATAGATACTATAAGATACCTTGAGGACTTTAATAAAACATTAAGATCTCAACGTCACGACTACTTGAATCACATTCAGGTGATTTACTCATTAATGGAACTTGAAGAATTTCAGGAAGCAAGAAACTATATAGAACCTGTCTATAAAGATATAGTGAGAATTAGCAAAGCTTTAAAGACTTCAAAGCCAGCAGTTAACGCATTGTTTCAGGCAAAATTACAAGTGGCCGAAAAAAACAATATAGATATGGAGCTTGAAATAAAAAGCAACTTAAATAATCTTAATATGGAACCATGGGATTTTTGCAGAATTATTGGCAATATTATAGATAATGCTATATTTGCTTTAAAGCACAAACCAAGCAATAGATATATGCTTGTTGAATTATCAGAAGATCTAAGAAATATACGACTCAATATATCCAATAATGGAGATTGCATACCTCCTGAAATTATAGGCAACATATTTAAAGAAGGATTCTCAACAAAAAATGAAAAAGGTGATGGTATGGGCCTCGCTATAGTTAAAGAAATTGTTGAATGTTTTTCTGGTACGATTGAAGTTACATCAAATGATAAACGAACATCTTTTGAAGTTATTCTACCCAAAAAAGAATAATAAAATCTGATAAATTAATATTCAAAAATGCCAGCACTCTTATAAATGACATTTGAACTTAAAAAATGTATAACTTAGAAGTTTTATGTTACTAAACTTCAATATGTGGCTTATTATATTAATATACCAAGGAGGGAGGTACAAAAAGTATGAGTGCATTTTTACCGGATATAACAGTTCTTACAGTTTTACTTCTAATAGTAGGGTTCGGATTAGTGCTTTTAGAGATGCATATTCCAGGCTTTGGGTTGCCAGGAATCGCCGGAGCTATATGTTTAATACTTGCAGTGGTATTAACTGCAGAGAATTTTGCACAAGCCTTAGTTATGGCATTAGGAATTTTAGCAATTCTTGGAATAATGTTAGGTGTTGTTCTAACCTTTTTCACAAAAGGAAAACTCTTTAAACCATTAATTCTTCCTGATGAACAAAAGAAAGAACACGGATATATCAGTTCCTCAGATTTAGATTATTTGTTAGGAAAATCTGGAGTAGCTGTTACTGATCTAAGGCCAACTGGTTCTGTAGATATAGACGGAGTTAAATTTGATGTAATTTCTGAAGGAGAATACATTAATAAAGGGACTAATGTAGAAATATTTAAAGTTAGCGGAGTTAAATTACTAGTAAAAAAAGTTAAAATATAAATTTATATTTAAAGGAGAGATTATTAATGATTACCAATTTAATTATAGTAGCAATAGCAGTTGTATTTTTAATTACTGTGTTTGTTAGATTTATACCAATAGGATTATGGATATCATCTTTAGCAGCAAATGTTCAAGTAAGCATATTCAACTTGATTGGTATGAGACTTAGAAGAGTTGTACCTTCTAAAATTGTAATTCCACTTATTAAATCAACAAAAGCTGGTATGGGACTTAATGTCAATCAATTAGAAGCCCATTATTTAGCTGGTGGTAATGTAGATAATGTAGTTAATGCATTAATTGCAGCTCATAGAGCTGACATAGACTTACAATTTGAAAAAGCTGCTGCTATTGACTTAGCTGGTAGAGACGTCTTAGAAGCAGTTAAGATGAGTGTTAACCCTAGAGTTATTGAAACTCCAAATGTTTCAGCAGTTGCAAAAGATGGTATAGAACTTTTAGTTAAGGCTAGAGTTACAGTTAGAGCTAATCTCGAAAGGTTGGTCGGAGGGGCTGGAGAAGCAACTATACTAGCCAGAGTTGGTGAAGGTATAGTTACTACAGTTGGTTCTTCTACTAGTCATAAGATAGTATTAGAAAATCCTGATGCTATTTCAAAAACAGTATTAAATAAAGGCTTAGATGCAGGTACTGCCTTTGAGATTCTATCCATTGATATAGCTGACGTAGATGTAGGAAGAAATATAGGAGCTCAACTTCAAACTTTACAAGCTGAAGCCGACAAAAATATAGCTCAAGCTAAAGCTGAAGAAAGAAGAGCAATGGCTGTAGCCAAAGAGCAAGAAATGAGAGCCGCTGTTGTAGAATCAGAAGCCGAAGTACCAAGGGCTATGGCTTATGCACTTAGAGAAGGAAAACTTGGAATAATGGATTATTATGATATGCAAAATGTTATTGCAGATACAAGTATGAGAAGTTCGATTTCTAGCGCAGGAAATAAAAGCCAATCTCTTTCTAGTGATAACAAAGAGCAGAGAGACAAAAAATAGACTCCTGGGAGAGTGAAAACTATGAAATATGATGATACTATTAATGTATTAAAAATTCTTGCAAATGCTATATTCAATCCTACATCCATATCAAACAATAATTCAAGAAATTTTGTTTTCAAATATCCAAATGCAGCCGAATTGAATGATAGTATAAACGACACTCCCGATACGGAGTTAGAGAATGATGATGAAGAATATGACGAAGGTGATTCCATTGACTATATAGCTAGTGAAAACACGGATTCTTATAATAATACAAAAAATAGCTACTATGATAAAAAAGAAGCAGCTTCTTCAAATCCACAAGGAATTATAGATTCTATTACCCAGGAAATAACACCAGTTAGACTTCAACAAGCTATTATACTTTCAGAGATAGTTGGAAAGCCAAAAAGTAAAACTAGAAAAAGAAGATTTTAAATTAGGAGAATTATTCTATGAATATAAAAGTGCTTATAGTTGACGATGAAATAGGAATAAGGACCATAATAAAAAAAATACTAGATAAATCTGGTGGATTTGAAGTTGTCGGAGAAACAGATAATGGTGAAGAAGCTATGGGTATATTTAAAGAGCACCGCCCTAATGTGGTGTTCTTTGATATTGAAATGCCTAAGTGCAACGGTATAGATTGTGCTAGAATATTAACAGATATAGACCCTAAAACTATAATTATCTTTGCAACAGCCCATGCAGAGTATATGTCCGAAGCCTTCCAGTTGTACGCTTTTGATTATTTAATAAAACCATTCAAAATAGAAAGAGTAATGCAGACCTTAGACAGAATTAAAAATTTAAACAAACCAAGCTATGGAGATGGTATAGATAAAATAATAAAGCACGAAAAGGGATTGGATAAGCTTATGATAAAAAATAAGGAAGGTATAAACTTTGTAGATACAAAGGAGATTGTTTTAGTTCAAAGAGAAGAAAGCTCCACTGTTATATATACCAAAACAGATAGCTTCACAACTTCCATTTCTTTATCTGATATAGAAGAAAAACTAGACCATACTCAATTCTTTAGAAGCCACAAATCCTATATTATCAATTTATCATTGATTACAAAGATCTATCCATACGGAAGATGGACCTATATTGTCAAACTTAAAAATACAGACAAAGATGCATTACTTACTCACGAAAAATATGAGGAAATAAAAAAACTTTTTAGTTTGTAATAAATTAAACCTTCTAGAAATAGTAACATAACATTACTTCTAGGAGGTTTTTATTATAAAAAAATAAATTCTATATATTTTTATAAATGAAATATACGGTAAGTTCTATAATTGAATTTGGATCTTTCCTATTTTTTACTACTCTTCGTTAAAAAACGCAAATAAGTTAACTATCATCTCTAAAAAAATTATAATAATTGGCTGATTGTCATATGCACCTGGTTTATAAAATTGTCCAGCTGAAGGCATCTGGAAGTAAAAATTGGACTTGCTTCTTAAAACCGCAATATCATTAGTTGTTATTACTACAGTCGTTATACCATTATTATATGCTTCTACTATCTGCCTATTAATTTCCTTGCTTTTCCCACTATTGGTAATAGCAATTAGCATATCACCTTCTTCTGCCAAACTACAACTTTCATCTATTTCAAACTTATTATCTAACGCCTCGATATTTCTTTTATATTTAAAAATACGATATCTTAAATACTTAGCAATTAATCCTGACTCTCCTATACCTATTACTCGAATATTATTACTTTTTTTCATCTTTGATACTAATTTTCTAATCTCATCTTCGCTTATCATTTTTTCTAATATATTCAAGACAGATAAATATGTAGTTACTGTTCTATTAATAATATGGTCTTCATTTTCCTTCTCTTCCTTATTAAAATAGCAGGAAAAATCATATCTGAATTCTACATACCCTTTATAACCTAACTTTTTGCAAAATCTTGTTATAGCAGAATTAGATACATTAAGGTCTTCTGCAAGTACTACTATCGTGCTATTCATAATTAATGTCGGATCAGACATTAATCTATTATAAATTTCAAGTTCAACTTTCGTAAATGTTGAAGCCATAGATTTCATCAAACTAATTGGATCCAAATTCCCCACCTCATATTCCTTATTTATTGCATTATACCAATATTATATCAAAAAAACTATATGATATCTTACATGTTTCACTTAGAAAGCGGGTTTATTAGCTAAAATAAAAATGTTACACAACTTAAAATTAGTTGTGTAACATTTTGCTTAAATATTTTATTTATGCTGACACGCCATTTCCTCTTTGTGCAGCTTGCTCATTCTTATAGTTTATATTATCTAACTTCTTAAAGAATGGAAGATATATAAAGAATGACATTACTAATACTAAGAATTGCAATATTGCTGTTCTAACACCACCAACTAAAAGACCTGAAATTACTGGAGGAGTTGTCCATGGAACCATTACCCCACCAAATGGTGGAACTATTCCTGTTGCTATTGCAAAATAAAGTATTATTCCTGATAACATAGGAGTAATTATAAATGGAAGAGCCATAAAAGGATTCATTACTATTGGTGTTCCAAATGTGACTGGTTCGTTTATATTAAATATTGCTGGTACTATTGCGAGTTTTCCTAATTGTTTGCATTGAGCTGATTTAGAAAATGCCAACATTGCTGCAACTAAACCTATTGTCATACCAGCCCCTGTTACTGTCATAAATTGATCCAAAAATTGTTGTGTTACTATATGAGCTCCATTTGCTATTGTTAGTTCTTTTCCACTTGTAACTATAGCTGCATTATCTAATGTATTCGATGTCAACACACTTGACATTACACCACTTACTATTGTTGAGCCATGAACTCCAAACCACCATAAGAAAGGAATTGCAAATCCCATAAATAATACTCCACCTATTGAATCTGTCATACCTTGTAAAGGTGTTTGAATCACTTTATATATCCATTCTATAAGAGTTGTGTGTAATCCCCAGTTAAACACTGAATAAAGTACTGTTGCACCAACTATTATTACTGCTCCTGGTATTAATGCTGCAAAAGAGTTTGCAACACCTTGTGGTACACCTGCTGGCATTTTTATTGTAATATTTCTCTTCATAAACCATGAGTAAACTGCCCCAACTATTAATCCTATAATAATTGCAGTGACCATACCTTTCCCCCCACACCATGCTGTTGGGATGACATCGCCTACTGTTTCTCCACTTTTAGTTATTACAGAAGAACTAGTTGTTAATACAAACACTACAAATGATATTACTCCTGCAGATAAAGGCTCATAGCCTTCATTTTTAGCATACGTATATGCTATTCCTATTGTCCCCATAAGCGCTATTATATTAAATGTGGCTCCATATGCTTTCCATAAAGGATCTGTCCACCCTGCACCTAATGTAACAGCCAACCAGTCATTTAATGGTTGATACGGCAATTGCGCTAATAACAGAAATATTGAACCCACTAACGTTAGAGGTAATGTATATAAGATACCATCTTTTAAGGCAAGAACACCTTTTAAGTTGACAAATTTCATAACTATCGGTATTACTTTCTCATTTAAATTATTTTGAAACGATGACATAATAATTCCTCCTTAAATACTCAACTAAATAACAAATTTTATATTACCTAAAGTTTCAATCTTAATATAAATAAACATTGCGCGCTTAATGAATACATATTATGATCTGTTAACCACTAAGTCTTTACTAAAGTTTTTCTCCTCTTTCTTCTATTATCTTCTTGTACCAATATCCTGATAATTTTATTTTTCTATCTAAATTATTCTTATGATCAACATATATAAAGCCATATTGCTTTTTATATCCATTTAGCCAGCTCAATAAATCAATTACAGACCAAGCGTAATATCCTTTTAAATTTATATTTTCTTCAATGGCTCTCTTCACTGCTTTTAAATGTGCTTCAATATATTTTATCCTTGGAACATCTACTATTTCATTCTCAATTATCGGATCTTCATCTCCCAAACCATTTTCAGTAATATACATTTTTATATCACCATAGCTATCTTTTAACATCCTTAATCCATCTAAGAATGCATCCGGAGCAATCTCCCATCCCCATTTTGTATAAACTTTATCTTTTAACATAACGGTTCTAAAAAACCCATCAAATGATGCATTCCCTGGTGCTCCTGTAGAATTCTCTCTAGTTCTTTCTTGATTTTCATTTTGAATATCGTTCTTTACAACCCTTTTCGGTTGATAGTAATTAAGACCTATGAAATCATTCTTTGGCGCCATTTCTTTTATTATATCTAGCTCATCTTGAGTCCATTCTGGAAGCCATCCTTTCTGTTCTAACTGTTTAACGACATATTCCGGATAACTTCCTTTTAATATCGGATCATAATACCAGTTAATTTCATACTGATTTGCATGGTATGCTGCTTTAATATTTTCCTCATTGCTATCTATGCTAAATGCTGGAGAAAAAACGTGAGTTATTCCTATTTCACCAAACTGCTTCATTTCCTTATAGGACTTTACCGCTTTCGCATGTGCTGTAAAAACATTATGTGTTACTTGAAAATACTTTTTTGGATTGTTTTTAATACCTGGTGGATGTGCTCCTGCCAAATACCCTAATGATGCAAATACAACTGTTTCATTAAAAGTAATCCAATGCTTCACCCTGTCACCAAATGCTTTAAAACATACCTCTGCATATTTTACAAAAGCATTAACAGTTCTTTTATTCGTCCATCCCCCATCTTCCTCTAAATTTTGAGGCATGTCCCAATGATATAATGTTACAAATGGAACTATTCCGTATTCTAAGCATTCATCTATTAAATTATTATAAAAATCAATCCCTTTTTGATTAACTTCTCCGTCACCATTTGGAATTATTCTTGGCCAAGAAACAGAAAATCTATACGATTCTATTCCAATTTCAGCCATTAATTTTATATCCTCTTTATACCTATGGTAATGATCTACCGCTATATCTCCATTAGTTCCCTCAAAAGTTTTTCCTGGAATCTTGGAAAATACATCCCAATTTGATATTCCCTTACCATCCTCGTTATATGCCCCTTCTACTTGATATGCAGCAGAAGCTGCTCCAAATAGAAAATCCTTAGAAAATTTCATAATTTAATTACTCCTTCTATTTCTACATATTTGTCCATTCACTAGTTAGCTAATCTTAGCGCAAACTCTAATACTTTCTCCCCATTCATCATTCCGTAATCAACCATAGGTATTACATCTACGGGAATTCCCAATGGTTCGCATATCTTTCTTGCTTTTCCTAATGTGTATCCAACTTGTGGTCCTAATAACGCAACATTTACGCCATCTAGATGTTTATCCATTTGACCTTCTGGAAAAGCTTCAATATCTACCTCTATTCCCTTGATTTTAGCTGCATCCTTCATTTTATTTACCAAAAGACTTGTTGACATTCCTGCTGCACAAAATAATCTAATTTTTATCATTTACTATCCTCTCCTTTTAAAAAATATATCTTCGTGCAGAATTTATTTTAAATTTAATCTGTTTTTTAATTACACCTTCACTAATCCATTTATAACTTTTCTTAATTCAATTATTTGCTCAATTAAATTTTTCTCTGTTATTGCAGTCATCAAATGATCTTGTGCATGTACAAATAAAACTGACATATTTATTCTTTCGCCATTAGCCTCTTTTTGTAGAAACACTGTTTGTCCATCATGTGCCTTTGCGATAGCATCATTTGCTAATTCCATTTCTTTTTCAGCTTCTTCATAATTTTCTTCTTTCACATTGTTAAGAGCCATATAAGCGTGATTTTTACAATCTCCAGCGTTGATTATAATATTCATAATTGCTATTTCTAATTCTAATTCTTCCATAACTAATCTCCTCCGCTCTATATAATTTAAATTATCTTCATTCCATGCCATTACACAAAAGCAATATGGATGCCAAACTCTATAAAAACTTTTTCAAAAGTTAGCATTTAAAATCTCTCTTTATTTCATTTAAATAGCGTAAAACCTTACTATATAAAGCTTTTACCATTTTCTGCTTTATTGAAAATATTTTTATTACGAAATATTGTTTTTGAAAATATTTTTAGTAAAATTTTATTATTGTTTGGTTATTTTTTTAACTGTTTATTTTTTTACTTATAGTGTTTAAGTAAATGAACCATTTTTATATAGTGTTTAAATTAATTAATCCAGTGTTTATTTCTTATCAATTAATTTTCAGACACTATCTTTTTTAAATTCAACAGAAAAATTTATAATATATATTCCAAAAATAATTCTTCATCGTAATTCTAAAAATATTGCAAGAATTTTAACCGTAATTGTGCATTGTGAATTGCAACATATATATTTGATTAATAATTTTTTTTAAATCACCTATTTTAAAAACTGCATTTACATACATATTTATTCGACAAAGTGATTTTGCTTAAATATATGTAAATATCCCTTTCATTTTAATTTTTAAATAGAATAATTTAACTAATATATAAAAAATGAGTTTTACTAATATAAATAAATATATTATAATTAAAAATTGACAATGTATTATCAAAATGCAAAAAAATAAACACTTTAATAAAGGAAGTATAATTATTTTGATAATACGAAAATATTTAAGGAGGATTATTTATGAAACAAAAGCTAAGCTTTCAGCAAAACTTATTAATAGGTTCATTATTATTTGGACTTTTTTTTGGTGCTGGTAATCTAATTTTCCCAGTTCAAATGGGGCAACAGGCTGGAGATCATACATTTACAGCTACTATTGGATTTTTAATTACTGGAGTAGGATTACCTATATTAGGAATTATCGCATCAGCTCTTTCAAGAAGTGAAAGTTTATTTGATATGGCGAGGCCTATTAGCTCTCGTTATGCAAGTATATTCACATGCTTATTATACTTAACAATTGGCCCTTTATTTGCAATTCCACGTACTGCTACAGTTGCATTTGAAGTTGGAATTCATCCTTTTATTTCTGATGGATATTTAAAATTAGGACTAATTATTTTTTCATTAATATTTTTTGCTTTTACTATTTATTTTTCATTAAAGCCAGGACAAATTTTAGATTGGGTTGGTAAGTATCTTACCCCTATTTTCTTGGTATTATTATCAATTTTATTAATCGCTACATTTGTAAATCCAATGGGACAAGCAAGTCAATTTCCTGCTCAAGGAAATTATGCAACTCAACCACTATTCACTGGTTTATTAGATGGATATAATACCATGGATGCACTTGCATCTGTAGCCTTTGCTATTATTATTATTTCTAACATACAAAAACTAGGAGTTAAAAACCCTCAATCAATTGCTATAGAGACATGTAAATCAGGACTTGTTAGCGTTATAGGAATGACTATTATCTATGGATCTCTAGCTTATATGGGTGCTACAAGTCTAGGAAGCGTTAATCGTGCTGATAATGGTGGAAGTATATTATCTATGGTAAGCAATCATTACTTTGGTTTTACTGGACAAATATTATTAGCTTTTATTGTTGGAATCGCATGTATAAAAACAGCTATTGGTTTGATAACTTCTTGTTCTGAAATGTTCAGCGAAATGTTTCCAAACTCTGTTTCTTACAAAAAATATGCTGTTTTATTTACAGTTTTCTCTTTCATAATCGCTAACTTTGGATTAAGTAATATTATTCAATTATCTATACCAGTACTTATGTTTTTATATCCTTTAGTAATTACTTTAATCCTACTATCTCTATTAGCGCCTTTTATTAATAAACAAAGCGACGTTTATAGATGGACAACAGGATTCACAGTTATTGCGGCATTTTTTGATTTATGTAAATCATTGCCTCAGCCTCTACAAGAGAATTTAATCGTTAAGCAACTTGTGAATTTTGCTCACTCATATTTACCTGGCTTTGATTATGGATTTGGATGGATAATACCAGCACTTTACGGGTTCTTCATAGGACTAATCATCTGGACTATTCGTTCAAAGAAACGCAAAAGTGCTTAAACATAATATTTCAAAGATAACTTAGACTTATGAAATAAACATCCGAAAGGAGAAACATTGTTATTTCACAGGACTATGAAAATTTCGCTGAAAGTGCTAAATTGCAGGTTACACCATTAATGCTTGCTCTCAACTTCATTGTGACAAGCATTAATGAAACAACCTACAATTAAGAGCTTTTAACAGCTTATTTTCAATGCCTGCTGCATAAAAATGTTTCTCCTTTCTAGTATGGTATTTATTTTTAAAAGGCAATCTTCAAAACCAGTCTTTTTCATAATTTATCCTACAATTAACACAGTATTTGCAGATTTGAATCAGGTATGAATTTTTAGAGAAGAACAAAATCGCAGGCGACTTTGGAGCCGAAGATTTTTTCACGCATCTGCCTTTTCGAACGCATGTGAGAAAAATTTGGCAGGCGAATAAGATTTCTTTTTTATTCTTTTTAAAATACAAAAACTAGTCAATCAACCTTTTTTAAGTTATACCCTCAAGGAGTACCTCGTCCACAGATTTTATTGGAATATAAATTCCTAAAGAATAAAAAAATAACCTAGCATATTAATGCTAAGTTCAATCTAAAATATTAAATTTCTATTATATAATTGGTGGCTCACCCGGGAATCGAACCCGGGACACCATGATTAAAAGTCATGTGCTCTACCGACTGAGCTAGTGAACCAAAAATTGGCTAGGATGACAGGATTCGAACCTGCGAATAATGGAGTCAGAATCCATTGCCTTACCACTTGGCGACATCCCAGTATGGGGTGAACGATGGGACTCGAACCCACGACAACCAGTGCCACAAACTGGCGCTCTACCAACTGAACTACGTTCACCAGATTTACCTTTAAAAAATTAAAATTTCACTTCTAATCTTTAAATATTAAACTATTACCAATATAGGTAATAAATTTTTATTTGCTTGTTTATTATAAGTTACATATTGTTAATTGTCAACTATATAAATATAATTAATGCTAAGTATAATACCAATTATATCTTTAAAATCATCATAATCAAATCTAAAACATCTTTATTTTATTGATATCTCAGCCTTTCCAGCTAAAAATACTCTTATCTAAAATAAAAAGAATTATTCATTTAAATCATAATCTCATTATTTTCTGATTTTAAATAAATTTAGAATCAATCAAATAATTTTTAGGGGTGATAAAATCACCCCTATTATATGAAAATAATCATTGAAATATTTCTTTATTTAAATATCTTGATACGTTCTTCTAATGGTTTAAATTCTTTTGGGCCAGGTTCCGCTGTTGGTTTTCCAAAAGGCATTTGTCCAATAAGTTTCCAATCATCAGATATTCCCCATTCTTTCTTTATGTCATTTTCAATAAGCTCATTATAATGTTGAAGCGATGCTCCAAATCCTTCAATTTCTAATGCAGTCCAAATAACAAACTGGTGCATTCCACTTGCTTGTTGTGACCAAATTGGGAAATTATCTTTATAAAGTGAAAATTGTTGTTGAAGAGATTCTATCACGCTATTATCTTCAAAAAATAAAACTGTACCGTAACCACTTCTAAATGAATTTATTTTTTCTTGAGTTGGCTCAAATTTATCTTCAGGAACAATCTTTCTTAAAGCATTCTCTGTGATATCCCATAATCTATCATGATGATCTCCTAACAATAGCACTACTCTTGCACTTTGTGAATTGAATGATGATGGTGTATGCTTTACAGCATGTTCTATAATTTCCTTGATTCTATCGTCAGAAACCACCTTTTCTTTACTAATTCCATAAAATGAACGTCTATCTGCTACAGCAGTAAAAAAATCTTTTGACATATAACAATTCCTCCTATCATATATAAATTTCTTTGAGTATTTATATTTATACTTTTTCTTTCTAAATAATTACTTATAGTAATTTAAAATTATATTTAACTATAACTAGTACATCTTTTATATAAAAACAGTGAAGCCTAATAAATTTACTTCAATATTTTTAATTAGTTACTTACATTTAGTAAGTAACTTTAAATTAATTATTACATACTTATAACACTTAGTCAATAGTATTTTAAATATAAATTCATAATTTTTTTAATTTTCAAACAATAAAAAAATATAAAGAATCTCTATTATAGTTAAGAAAATTCTTTATATTTTTTGAATCGTCTTAGTTAGTCCATTTTTCTGCCCATTTTTGGATCTCATCCATGGCACTTTGAAGATCACGACCTTTTTCTGTTAACTCATATTCTATGCGTACTGGAGTTTCCGGGTAAACTTTTCTAATAATTATTCCTTCCTTTTCCAACTCCTTAAATCGTTCTGTAAGCATACGAGCACTCATATTAGGGATCGCTTCTTCTATATCTGAAAATCGATTTTGTCCATTCAATAATGTTCTTATAATCAATCCAGTCCATCTTTTTCCTAGTAATTCAAAAGCATTTTCAAACCTTGGGCACATATGAAATTTTTCCATACTTAATCACCACCTGTTACTATTCTATCATAATCACTTAATTAAGATAAGCAACTTATGATATTATACTAAATATAATAATATTCATTAAATAAGTCAATATTCCGTAAAACTTATGTATTAACTTTGATCTTTATGGTAATATCTAATATTAATTAATTATTGAATCTAAAGGAGGATTTTATTATATGGTTAAACCTTTATTTTTAGCACACGGCTCTCCAATGATGGCCATTGAAGAAGATAATTATACTGAATTTCTAAATAACCTTGGAAAGAAATTAAATCCCAAAGCCATTGTTATCTTTACAGCACACTGGGATAGTGAGACACTAACTATATCGTCTTCTGATTCCACATACGAAACAGTATATGATTTTTATGGATTTCCAGACGAACTTTACAATGTAAAATATGAGGCGCAAGGTTCTAGTACCGTTGCAGCAAAAGTCGAAGAAAAGCTCTCACACGAAGGCATAAAAGTGAAAAAAGACTTAAATAGGGGTTTAGATCACGGAGCTTGGACTCTTTTAAAGCATCTTTATCCAGAAGCAAACATCCCCGTTGTTCAAGTTTCAATAGACTCTAAATTATCCATTGAAGAACAAATAAAAATAGGTAGCGCTCTAAAAACTTTAGGTGATGAAGATATCTTAGTTATCGGGAGCGGAAATACAGTTCATAATCTAAATTTAGTTGATTTTGAAGCTGTAAGCAGCGATTCTTGGGCTGAAGAATTTGATGACTGGTTAATTAACAGATTAAAAGAAAATGATTTTAATTCACTTTACAATTATAGAGATCAAGCTCCAAATGCTGATTTAGCTGTTCTAAGCCCTGAGCATTTTGTTCCGCTATTTATAGCATTAGGCAGCAGCTCTCTATTAATTCCTAGAGTTATTTTTCGAGAGTATGAATTAGGAAATTTAAGCCGCCTTTGCCTTGAATTTTAGTAATCTAATATTTTAGCAGGATATGATATACTCAATCCTGCTTTAGTAAAAAATTTAATAATATTTTTCCCTTACTTCTCTGGTAAATCCGTAATCAATAATCACTGGTCTACCATTAATTACACCCCAACTACTTTGTCTATTCAGATCGCTTAATAGTAAATTATAATTTTGAGAAATACTTTTTATCTGTTTTAAATTAAACATTTCTTTTTTACTTTTAACATTAAAACATCTCCATATTTCCGTAATATTATATACCTTATCTGCTTTCTCCATAATTAGGAAATCAAATTTTTTTGAAACATCTACAACCTTTGCAAATAAGTTAGAATTGTCGTAACGAGAAATATAATACTCTGTTTTATTTTGTGCAATTCCAGCTGCATTCTTTGCTATTTTTACTACATATCCATTTCCAAGATCAAATACTTCTCTGCAAGAACCAGAACCAATATATCTGCAATATCCTCGCTTTATATTAAATATAATTCGATTAGTATCCATTTAAACACCTGCTTTATGCTTATCTCTTTATATTCATTAGTAAAATTCTACATATTATATTATTCGCTCGATATGAAATTGGTTCGTTCTGCTTTTACAACTTAATTAATTCCAAATAAAAATGTAGCTGGGGAATTTTATTTTTCCTCAGCTACATTTATACTTTCTATTTATCAGGCTCAACATGCACCATCACTTGAGTTATATCTAGATCCTCTTTCAATTTATCTTCTATTTTTTCGGTAATGGAATGTCCCTCAACTAAAGACAACTCAGAACTAACACTAACTACCAAATCAAGTAAAATATTATTTCCATGAACTCGCGCTCTTATATTCTTAATTTGTTTAACCCCGGGAACTTGGCTAATAGATTTAGTTATACCATCAAGCTTCTCTCTACTAAAACCATCTGATAGATTATGAGTTGCTTCTCTAAATATATCCCATCCTGTCTTTAATATTAAAGCACTTACAACTACAGCTGCAAGAGGATCTATCCAAGGAAAACCAAACTGAGAAGCAACAATCCCTATTGTCGTACCAATACTTACCCATGCATCAGAAAGATTATCTTTTGCGGCAGCCATGAGTCCAGAACTTTTTATCTTAACAGCAATTCTCATATTATAACGATATACCATATAAATAGCAGCAGCACAAAAAATAGCAGCTGCTGCAGATACTAAATCAGGAGCCTTAGGGTTAAAAAAGATAACTGATTTAATTGCATTATAGAGCACATCAAGACCAACAGCTATCATAATTAACGATGCTATTAAAGATGCTATTGTTTCTGCTCTAAGATGACCATAAGGATGATCGTCATCCGCTGGCTTTCTCGATATTTTTAGCCCGATTAAAACTGCCACTGAAGCTATTATATCGGTAGTATTATTGATTCCGTCAGCTAATAATGCCTTGGATTGAGCAAAAAAACCTACTCCGAGTTTTAATAATGATAGTGTTATATAAGCTATAATACTCACCCTAGCTCCACGTTCTGCTATTTTTAAATTATTATAACTGTTTTCCATACTTTCCACCCCTGACTATACTATTTTCAATGCTATCTTAATAATTATCATTCTTAAATAAATTTATACAAAACATACTCTTAATTAAAGTAGTTTGCTTTAATGTACTCTACTATAAGGCAATTACAGAATATGATTTGCTATAAAAATGTATTTTACAATTAAAGATTGCATAAAGTTAATTTTCCAAATAACATAAGTATTATTCGTTATTATACCTACATATTATATGCCGCTGAATTTTATAGACATTATAAATACTTATATATGTGTAGATTAAACATAACAGCATTTAGCATTTGGTTAATAGAATCAGGTTAGCTAGTATAGACATAAATTAAATATTATTATTAAACAGAAATCAATTAAAATGTTCATTTTACAGATAAATTATTTCACTATGGAATTTTCTATATATTTATCAAGGTACCTTTCTAAGTCATCAATCTCTTCATTTTTAGGTAAACAGCTAATTAATGTTTTTAAAACTTCCTTCTCCTTTATATAGTTAAGAGAAAATGAAAAATTCAAATCAATTATCCAACTTAATTCATATATTTTTCTATCATTATAATTTTTTAGTGAATTATTACTAATTTTTTTATTTGAACGAATATCTTTAATAAAATCTGAATTGTAGCCTGATGTAACAGGTAAATTATCAAGCGCCGGATTAGGATGATTCTTTCTTTCTCTCTCATATCCCATAATGATTCTGAAAATATCAAGTTTATCGGCATCTCTAATCAATTTGCAAAACAATGATTCTTCCTTATTTAAATCCATTGGAAGATCTTTTTCATTATGAAGATTTACAGCTTTAATAATAATCTTTTTTCTACTATCATCTAAGTTTTTTAATGTTCCATTCTCTTCTAATATTTTAACACCTAAAGCAGCATGATTTTCTGAAAAAGCATCCCTAAATGTCTTATATTTTTTGAATTGTTCAAACCTTCCTATATCATGAAATAATCCTATTATCTCTGCTGTATCAACTTCTTCTTGGGGCAAATTTAAAGATTTTGCAATATTTACAGCATGCTCTGCGACTTTTAGCGTATGTATTTCCTTAAGTTCAATATTCTGATTTATTAAGCTATCTTCCCCATAAAACTTTTTTACATAAGAGCTAAACCAATCATAATATTCTTTAACTAATATATTTTCCATTTTTATCTCCTTACTATATCTAAATATATCTCTATTATACTCCTTTAGCATAAATTACTTAACTATAAAACTTCCTTCTATATGAGCATAGGTTTTAATTCACATTCATTATGAATCCTTAAAGAATAAAAATACCTTGACAATATTCATTTAATATTGCCAAGGCTTTATAATTTAGGATTTGATCATAAAAATTATATTTATTTTAAGTTTATATTTATTTTCCTTGTAAATACTCATCTATAGCTTTTGCTGCCTTTTTACCAGCACCCATGGCAAGTATTACTGTTGCTGCTCCTGTAACTGCATCCCCACCAGCATAAACTGCTTCTTTAGTAGTAAGACCTGTTTCTTCTTCAGCTACAATACATCTTCTCTTATTTATTTCTAATCCTTGAGTTGTTGATGAAATTAATGGATTTGGTGATGTTCCAAGTGACATTATTACAGTGTCTACATCCATAACAAATTCTGAACCAGGAACTTCAACTGGACTTCTTCTTCCTGATGCATCTGGTTCTCCAAGTTCCATTCTTACACATTTCATTCCTTTAACCCATCCATTTTCATCTACTAAGATTTCTGTTGGATTAGTTAATACATCAAAGATTACTCCTTCTTCCTTAGCATGATGTACTTCTTCTACTCTTGCTGGAAGTTCTGATTCACCTCTTCTATAAACGATATGGCTTTCAGATCCAAGTCTTAAGGCAGTTCTTGCTGCGTCCATAGCAACATTTCCTCCGCCTACTACTGCAACTTTTTTACCAGATCTAACTGGAGTGTCGTATCCTTCTACTGCTGCTTTCATTAAGTTTACTCTTGTTAAAAATTCATTTGCTGAGCATACTCCATTTGCATTTTCCCCTGGTATTCCCATGAATCTTGGAAGTCCTGCACCTGAACCTATGAATACAGCTTTGAATCCTTCGTCTTCAAACAATTGATCTATAGTTATAGTTCTGCCAACTATAACATTAGTTTCTATTTTAACACCAAGTTTCTTAATGTTTTCAACTTCATTTTTAACTACTTTTTCTTTTGGAAGTCTGAATTCTGGAATTCCATATTCCAAAACTCCACCTGCTTTATGAAGTGCTTCAAATATAGTTACTTCATATCCTTTTTTAGCCAAATCTCCAGCACAAGTAAGTCCTGCAGGTCCACTTCCTATAACTGCAACTTTAATTCCATTTTTAGGTTCTGTTGCACTTAAATCAACATTATGTGATGCTGCCCAGTCTGCTGTAAATCTTTCAAGTTTACCAATAGACACTGAGTCACCTTTTATTCCTAAAACACATCTTCCTTCACATTGTTTTTCTTGTGGACATACTCTTCCACAAACTGCTGGAAGTGAGCTGTATTTTGAAATTTCTTTTGCAGCTTCTTCAAATTTTTCATCTTTAACATAAGAAATGAATCCTGGTATATTGATTGATACTGGACATCCTTCTACACATTTAGGATTCTTACAGTTTAGACATCTAGAAGCTTCTTTAGTTGCTTCTTCTTCGTTATATCCGATACAAACTTCTTCAAAGTTTGCTGCTCTAACCTTTGGATCTTGTTCTCTTACTGGTATTCTAACTAATCTCTCATTCATGTCCATTATTTATCACCTCTGCAACCACAGCCACCGTGACTATGAGTATTTCCTTCTTCAACTTCTAACTGTGCTTTTCCTTCTTCTGTTTTATACATAGCTTGTCTTCTCATTGATTCATCGTAATTTACCAAATGTCCATCAAATTCTGGTCCATCAACACAAGCAAACTTAACTTCTCCTCCAACAGTAACTCTACAAGCACCACACATACCTGTACCATCAACCATTATTGGATTTAAGCTTACTGTTGTTGGAATTCCTAATTCCTTAGTTAGCATAGAAGTAAATTTCATCATTATCATTGGTCCAATAATAATTGCATGATCATATTTCTTACCTTGATTATTAACTAATTCTTTAAGCATATCTGATCCAGTTCCCTTAAATTCATATGAACCATCATCAGTTGTTACATAAAGATTTCCAGCAGCATTCTTTAATTTTTCTTCATATATTAACAAATCTTTGTTTCTGCTTCCTAAAATAACATCTACAGCTATTCCATGTTCATGCATCCATTTTACTTGTGGGTAAACTGGTGCTGCACCAACTCCACCTGCCACAAAGATGAAATTCTTTTTCTTTAATTCTTCTATATCCTCATGTATAAATTCACTTGGTACACCTAATGGTCCAACAAAGTCAGCTACATGATCCCCTTCATTAAAAGCAGCTAACTGTTTTGTTCCTTTTCCTACAGTTTGAAAAACTATAGTTACTGTT
Organism: Candidatus Clostridium helianthi; assembly: GCF_045310795.1. Classification (NCBI taxonomy): domain Bacteria; kingdom Bacillati; phylum Bacillota; class Clostridia; order Eubacteriales; family Clostridiaceae; genus Clostridium; species Candidatus Clostridium helianthi. The sequence goes on along the minus strand of NZ_JBJIAB010000004.1, from coordinate 206,017 downwards.
CCTTTTTCCTGATCATAATCTGCTATAGTTAACGGAATTCTTTCACCTTTTTCATCATTTTTTATGATAATAAATTGTCCAGGCTTTGCAGATTTTGCTACTCTTGGAGCTTCTATATCCATTGAGAATATATTATTTGTTAGCTCCTTTTTGTTCACTATTTTATACATTTACGTTCCTCCTAATTTAACCAAGTAAACTTGATTCAGGTGATTTTTTCTATTCATCTGAATCTTAGTATAATTTTTGTTCTTGCGAGAATATACTTTATCTATAAGTACTATTTATATCTTTATTGCTAATTGCAAATTCTATATAGATTAAGATTTAGATACGAGTTCTTTGTCTGGAGATACTAATATCTTAACATGTTTCTTCTTTTCTGGACCTGTTAATGCTCCGAAACCTTCTTCAACTATATCATCTAAATGTATTTTCTTTGTTACATATCCTTCTGCTTTTATTCTTCCATCTTTCATTTGAGCCATAGTTGCTGGGAATTCATGTCTGTATGCTAATGTTCCAATGATTTTCTTCTCAGTAAATACTAATACATTAGGATTAAATTTAACATCATTTTCCCATATGCTAGTTACAACTAAAGTTCCTTCAAACTTTAAGCTATCTATACCTGTATCAAAACCTATTTGAGCTCCTGTAGTTTCAAATGCCACGTCAACTCCTAATCCGTTAGTAAGCTTCTTAACTTCCTCTGCTATATTTACTTCATTAGGATCTAATACTACATCTGCCCCTGCTCTTTTAGCATAATCTTGTCTTATAGATTTTCTTTGTAATACTATTATTAATTTTGCACCAGCTGCTTTTAAGCACTCAATAGTTGCTAGTCCTATTGGACCAGATCCTAGTACTAAAGCAGTATCCCCTGTTCTAAAATTACCAATTCTAATTGAATGTAATGCTACTGCCATTGGCTCAACTAAAGCAGCTTGTTCGTAAGACATTTCATCTGGAATCTTATGTACAAATTCTTCTGGGAAAACTGTATATTCAGCAAGTCCTCCACCACTTCCGCAAAGTCCATGGAAACCTAATGATGAACATAAATTATATTTTCCTTCTAAACATGCTGGACATTTTCCACATGCAACTATAGGTTCAACTATTACTCTATCTCCTGGTTTAAAATTCTTTACATTAGGACCAACTTCAACGACATCTCCTGAAAATTCATGTCCTAAAACTACTGGAGCTGTTGTACCACTTAATGGGTGAGGTTGTCCTACTGGTATAAATATAGGTCCTCCTAAATATTCATGTAAATCTGATCCACATATTCCACACCATTTTACTTTAATCTTTACACCATTAACTGTAACTTTAGGTTCTTCAATTTCCTCTACTCTAACGTCTTTCTTTGCATACCATAATGCTGCTTTCATCTTAAAACTCCTCCTTGGATAAATTGTTAATTAATTCACATATATTTTATTGAGCAATTTCTGTGCCAAGTTATGATTAAGATTATATTTTTTTGCGTTATTTAGGTTGTTTGCTTGATATAATTTTATTTTATCTATTATTTATAATACAATTTTATATAAAAACCATTTAACTATAAAAGAAAAATGTATCAAAACGATACATTTTCCTTTCTCATTTTGATACACAGATTTTTCTTTTCTCATTTTGATACATCTATATGATATTTTTTTATCTTTCTATATAAAGTTGCTCTTCCTATACTTAACAATTTAGCTGTTAGTTGAAGATTTCCATCACATTTTTTTATAGCATCCCTTATAGCGTTCTCTTCTAATACATCAAGAGGAACTATTTTAATGTCCTCTTGGTCCATAGGTTCATCATGCAAAGTTTGTGTCATATTATTATAATCTAAATTATTTATATCTATATTCATTATTTCATCTTCGCTTAAGTAATAATCTCGCTCAACAACATTCTTAAGTTCTCTTATATTTCCGTCCCAATCATATTTCTTTAACTTATCAATATATTCCTTACTTACAGTTATAATCTTATTTTTGTTTTTTATGTTTAATCTTTGAACAAAATCATTTACAAGTACATCTATATCATCTTTTCGCTCTCTTAATGGAATAGTCTTTATCTCCATTACACTTAACCTATAATATAGATCCTCTCTAAAATTTTTCTTTCTTATCTCATTTTTCAATATTCTATTAGTGGCACCAATAACTCTAACATTTAGCTGCTTCTCATAAGTCCCACCAACTCTAACTATCTTTCCATTATCTAAAACCCTAAGAAGCTTACTTTGAATATCTAATGGCAGCTCACCAATTTCATCAAGGAAAATTGTCCCCCCATCTGCTAATTCAAACTTACCTGGATGTCCTTCTTTTGATGCTCCAGTAAAAGCCCCCTTTTCATATCCAAATAATTCACTTTCAACTAATTCGCTAGGTATTGATGCACAATTTACAGCGACAAACGGACCTCTAGCCCTATCGCTATAATTGTGTATTGACTGAGAAATCAACTCTTTACCAGTACCGCTTTCTCCCTGTATTAGTATATTGCAATCGCTTTTTGAAGCTTTTTTAGCGAAGGCTATCATATTGGCCATCTCTTTGCTTGTTGTTATAATGTCTTTAAATTCATATTGTGCTTTATATCCCACAAACTTATTTACTAGTTTATGTACAATCTTAACTTCTGTAAAAGTTATTACCATACCACTACTTTTACCATTTTTATTTAATGGTAATACGTTTATAACACATTTTATTATGTCATTATTTATAGAAAAATCCCATTCTATATTATTTAAAGATTTATTTTTTTCTTGCAATAATTTTTGAAAATCTACGCCATTTAGTACTTCATTAATATTCATATTCATTGCTTCTTCTAGTGATATATTTAGAATTTTCAAAGCTCGTCCGTTTATTCTTTTAACTTTCATATACTCATTAATAACTATCATGCCTTCTGATATGGAATCAAATGTCACATTAAGTAACTTATACGAAATAGCAAGTGCCATTTGCTTCTGTATTGATTGTGCCGCAGCAGTTACAATTCCTAACGTATGAGAATGTGCATTATAATAATTTCCAGACATGTTTATACATCCAATTAAATTATCATCTTCATCATAAATAGGAGATGCAGAACAAGTCCAAGAGTGTTGATTTACCCCATAATGTTCTGCTCCTATAGTCTGCACCGGTTTCCCAAGATATAATGCCGTCCCTATAGCATTAGTTCCAACTACATTTTCAGACCATAATTCACCCTTGAGGAAGTTTAATTCCTCAATTCTCTTCATTATATCGTTATCGCCTATTACGTCTATTATATATCCATCTTTATCCGTTAAAAATAATGCAAATCCTGATCCTCTAACCATGCTATAAATACTTTCCATAATAGGTCTAGCTACAGATATAAGTTCATTATTTTTATTAATTAATTCATTTATATTAGAATGTTTAACATGACCCTTACCATCATAGGGATCAACACCATAGTTCATGCATCTTATCCATGAATCACCAATTTCACTTCTAACCTTAGGATTGACATTTCCTGTAGAAATAAAGTCTTCCCAAGCTTTATTAATAAAATCCACATAATTCTCCATATATTTCTCCTATGCTTACACAAAGATAAATTTATCATTTATTATATCTTATATAATAAACTTATTAAATATATATGTCGAATTTAATAATATTTAAATTTGATGTTAATTTTTGAATAATACAACTACATCGCTCTCAAATTACTTTAAAATTTGAAAATCATTTAGCATCCATCCATAATTCTAATCCAAAATAACGCTTATGTTCATCATCAATAAATTTTAAAGGTCCATTATAAAGTATTGTTCCTGCATATTTTCCCTTCGTTATAACAATAAAATTTTTCAGATTATGGTCTGATGATCCTAAATTAAATTGAAATTCCCTAAGTTCTTTTTGAATAGTTTTGGTATCCAATTTCATCATCCCAAGTTCCGTAATTTCCTCATTTGATAACTTTTTATCGTTATCCATATCTCCGATTTTAATTAAAGCTGCCGCTAACTCTGTTCTAATTTCACTAGCATCAACTATTTTGCCATCAGATCCAAAATGATTTATTTGAAGATTCTCATTTGATGTCCTTTCCGTCTCAATAATATTCACCGCTTCACTAATCATACTGATATCAGTTTTAAAGTCATCAACTGCGAGGCTACTACTATTTGTACATTCAATAGAATTATAGAACCTTACTATACTTGTTAAAAAAATAATTAACAATAACAGGAGAAAAAGCATTTTTATTAGATTAATTTTTCTTATAACTATGCTATCTATATTAGACCTATAATTATAAGACAGTAAATTTCTAGTATACATTCTTTCACCTATCCTTTAAAATCTATTTATTTACATTATTAAGTGTAATACCCGATTATTAATTAAAACTTGTTTCCGTGTAAAAAGCATGTTAAAAATCCTCATGTTTTTACTGATTTTATATAGATAATTCAACTAATACCTTAACTTATTAGATGAATGTATTTACAAATTTACTAAAACTTTAAGTTCATATCTTCACTAGAAATCATAAATATATTTGTAACCACAAGGGTCATAATATGAAGAAAACATTTGAAAATGAGCTGTTAAAGGTTCTTAGCTGTAGGTTGTCCCAATTTAGCTTGTGAAGTGAGAGTCCAAAATTTTATTTTGGGTTCTCGAACTTCCTCAGCGAATGTAATGAGTCGAGCTTCCCTAGGAAAGTTGGAGCATGCTAAAGTGGATACAACCTGCTGCTTAGAACCTTCAGCGATATTTTCATAGCTTTTCGGAATCAAAATATTTATGATTTCGGTGAGGTATACTTAAACTATGAAATATATCCCAACTAAAAATAATAAGGCTTTGAAATGTAATTCAATAACATTTCAAAGCCTTATTTTAAAATAGATATTATTCACTAATCTATTCTTATTAATTTAACTATTTTTTGTTTATGTACTTTATATTCTATTTATCTGATTTTTTATTCTTTTTTACCTTATCCTTGTTATGTTCCTTATGGTTCAACTTATTATCATCACTATCTATCTTAATTTTTACCTCTTCGATTTGAGAAGCCTCTACTTTATCATTAGTATCTATATCTTCTTTGCGTAATTTTATTTTATCACTATCCTTAACTTTTAAAGTACCACACTTAGCATCCTTTTTAGCTTTTGCATCTTCACTATCTATTATTTCTATCACTGAATCCTCAAGTATACGGGTTTGGCATGCCAATCTATAGCCGCCATCAATTTTTTCTTTTCCTAAAATTTTTAATTCTTCTTTAGTTGGTTCAGAAAGTTTTCCCTCTATAACTTTAATGGCACACTTACCACATTTTCCTTTTCCTTCACATGAATCATTAATTTTTACCCTAGCATTTTTAGCAGCTTTTAAAACCTTTTTCTCATCTTTAACTTCTACTTCACTTATAAACTTAACCCTTACTGACATTCTTTCCCTCTCCTTTGAATCTTACATTGATAATTTTAAATCGACAGTTGTAACTTTAGTAAATCTACCCTCTAAAAATTCTATGATTGTTTAGATCTACAACTTCCCAATTAAAACTTAAATGAAAAATTACTACTCTAAATACTTATCTTTACTAAAATTATATACTTTAAATCATGATACTATACAAAACCTACTGGGTTCTATACTTCAATAGCACAATATTACTATTTTTCACTTTTAACTTTTACTCCATATCTTTCAACACTAATGATGACATAACTAACAAAAGAAGGTACTTATTTTAAATAGTATATAAATTACAAGATATATAACAAATAGAGTCACCTTTTGTTGGTAACTCCATATTATATAATCTATATTTTCGATCTATATTTAAATCATTACCATCTACTTCCTCCAACTCTAACACTCCAGTTCCTCATTTTCTTTGCAGTTTGGTCACTTTGATAAGCCTTAATCTCATTTTCAGCTTTCTTTCTTCTTTTAATTATATCCTTAACTGTTTTTTGAGTTAGTTCTTTTGGAGTCATATTATCCCACCATCCTTTTTATTTTTGAAATTAAATTTCATCATTACATAAAGTCAATGGTAAATATATTAAGTTTGTACACATTAATTTCTTTGTATAGTATTAAAATCACATTATTTATTCTATAAAACGCTGTACTTAAAATTTATTTATCTTTTACTGTAATTATACATCACATTTCTAATTTTTCACCATAATCCCGTATAAATTATATTTAATATAAGCATTAAATTAGTAAATTGCTTTAAATACAACCTTTCTAAATCTATTTATTTCTATCATACAACAAAATTGTTAAATTTCTGCACGTAAAACTTTAAAAGAACGTTAAAAATATTCTATTGATCACTATATTAAACTAACATTATTTTATTATTCATAAAAGTAACAAAACATTAACATACCTTTAATGGTATCTTAGCTTTTTATAAATATACTATATCTATAAAGAATTTAATCATTCTTTGCTTCCTCAATTAAGAATAACCTTGTGGAAGTTTTCTAATATTAATATTTAATAAAGGAGATGTAAATATAATGAATACTTTAAATATCTGTATTGATATTGACGGAACGATAACCAATGCTTATGACTGGCTAGATATGGCAAATAAATATTTTGATAAGAATATAACCGAAGATCAGGTGACAAAATATGAAATTCATGAAGTTATGGGTATAAAAAGGCAGGAATATGATGATTTCTATAATAAAAATAAGTTCAAACTCCACTCAGATCAAAAACTAAGAGATAGTGCTAAACTTGTTATAACTGCATTACATCAATTTCATAATATATATTTTGTGACAGCTAGGGATTTAGCGCTAAAAACACTGACTCATCTATTTTTAAGAAACAATGAAATACCTTATGATAACTTATTTGTTTTAGGTAGCCACTACAAGGTTGACAAAGCACGCGAATTAGATTGTAATGTTTTTATTGAAGATAACTACAATAATGCAATTCAGTTATCAGAGGCAGGGTTCAACGTTCTTCTTATGGATACAAATTATAACAGGAAACCTTTAAATGATAAAATAACTAGAGTTACTAACTGGAATGAAATATTCTTAATTATAACAGAACTATCTTCACAAATTAAAGCTGTTTAAAACAATTTATTTTCTATTGCCACATAAAGTTTATTCTAATTAACTTCTACTATTAAGTAACAGACTCCAATGATGATTTAACCTTTTTATCCTCTCACCATAGTACACTCATTTCTTCCAAATAATTAGAGATTTTTTTCTCTATATTATCTCCTATATAATAGCTTATAATCCCATCTTAATTTTAAAATGCCTATATTCTTAAAATCTTTAGTACTAGATTACAAAAAACAAAAGCTTCTCCTTAAAAGAATTAGGATAAGCTTCCTCAACTTTCCCAAGTACTGATTTCATTGTGACTTTTAACTAATTTCCTCTGCTATATTTTAATAAAACTCATCATTAAATAAAATATACAGCTTATCAGAAATATGTATACTTTTCCTCAGTTTTCAAATAATAAATGGGATAAATAAATTATGATTTTCTATAAAAATAGAAGAGGAGGATTAGCCTAATGCAAAAAGTCACAAAAACAATGGACGGAAACCAAGCCGCAGCATACGCTTCCTATAATTTTACTGAAGTAGCTGCAATATATCCTATAACTCCTTCTACACCTATGGCCGAGGGGGTTGATGAATGGTCTGCTCACGGAAAGAAAAATATGTTTAATCAACCAGTTAAGGTCGCTGAAATGCAATCTGAAGCTGGTGCAGCTGGTGCAGTACATGGATCACTTCAAGCCGGTGCACTGACTACTACATATACAGCATCACAAGGATTGCTGCTTATGATACCAAATATGTATAAGATGGCTGGGGAACTTTTGCCTGCAGTGTTTCATGTAACTGCTCGTGCAATTGCAACTCACGCACTATCAATTTTCGGAGATCACCAAGATGTTATGGCAACTAGGCAAACTGGATTTGCTATGCTTGCATCAAGCAGTGTTCAAGAGGTAATGGATTTAGCCTGCATTGCCCATTTAAGTGCAATTAAAGGAAGAGTTCCATTTACTCATTTCTTTGATGGCTTTAGAACATCACACGAATACCAAAAAATTGAGGTTCCTGATTTTGGCGAAGTTACAAAACTCGTAGATAAAGCTGCATTAAAAGCCTTTAGAGATAGAGCCTTAAATCCAGAACATCCAGTTGCTAGAGGTACAGCTCAAAATCCTGATATATACTTCCAAGGAAGAGAAGCTCAAAATCCTTTCTTTAATGCAATTCCTGATATAGTAGAAGATTATATGAAGGAATTAAAAAACATCACTGGAAGAGAATATCACCCATTTGATTACTATGGAGATCCTGAAGCTGAAAGAGTTATAGTAGCCATAGGTTCAGTGTGTGACACTATAAGTGAAGTTGTAGACTACTTAAGAGAAAAAGGCGAAAAAGTAGGTATGATAAAGGTTCATTTATACAGACCTTTCTGTGATAAGTACTTCTTTAACGTTTTACCTAAGTCTGTTAAGAAAATAGCAGTATTAGACAGAACAAAAGAACCTGGAGCACCTGCTGAACCGTTATACTTAGACGTTACTAAGCTTTTCTATAATAAAGATAATAAACCAATGATTGTTGGTGGAAGATATGGTTTGGCATCTAAAGATACAAGACCATCACAAATTATTTCTGTTTTTGGTAATTTGAACTCAGATAATCCAAAAGATAACTTTACTATAGGAATAGTTGATGATATAACTAATACTTCTTTAGCTGAAGGCGAAATAATTGATACTACACCACAAGGCACTATAAGCTGCAAATTCTGGGGATTGGGATCTGATGGTACAGTTGGAGCAAATAAGAGTGCTATTAAAATCATAGGAGATAATACTGACTTATATGCTCAAGCATATTTTTCTTATGATAGTAAAAAATCTGGTGGTACTACTGTATCACACTTAAGATTCGGAAAGAGCCCTATAAAATCTCCTTATTTAGTTTATAATGCAGATTATGTTGCGTGTCATAATAAGTCCTTCATTTATAATTTTGATGTATTAAAGGGCTTAAAGAAAAATGGAATTTTTGTACTTAACTGTCCATGGGATAAGGATGAAATTAAAGATAAATTACCAGCACCATATAAGAGATATATAGCAAAAAATAATATTAAATTTTACACTATAGATGCAATTGCTATAGCTGGTGAAATAGGTCTTGGAAATAGAATAAATATGATAATGCAATCTGCATTCTTTAAACTAGCAAATGTTATTCCTGTAGAAGATGCAGTTAAATATTTAAAGGACTCAATTTCACACTTGTACGGTAAAAAAGGTGATAAAATAGTTAAAATGAATCATGATGCTGTTGATAGAGGAATAGATTCATTAAACGAAATTACTATTCCTGAATCTTGGGCCAATGTTGAAGATAGTGATAAACCTACTAAAGACGAACCAGACTTTGTTAAAAACATTCAACGTCCTCTAGCAAGACATGAAGGTGATGAATTGCCTACAAGTGCATTTGTAGGTATGGAAGATGGTACTTTCCCTCTTGGAACTACAGCCTATGAAAAACGTGGTATAGCTGTTAATGTGCCTGAATGGCAAACAGATAAGTGTATACAATGTGGCCAATGTGCATTCATATGTCCTCATGCAACTATTCGTCAATTCTTAGTTGATGAAAATGAAAAGGAAAATGCTCCAAAAGACTTCATTACAAAGAAAGCTGCCGGAAAAGGTCTAGAAAATTACGGATACAGAATACAAGTTGCTCCACTCGACTGTACAGGATGTGGCAACTGTGCCGATGTATGTCCAGCACCTGGTAAAGCACTTATAATGAAACCATCTGAGGAACAAATATTAGAGCAGGCTGAAAACTGGGAATACGCAATGAGACTTACTCCTAAGGAAGATTTAATTGATAGAAATACTCTAAAGGGTAGCCAATTAGTTAGACCTCTTCTAGAATTTAATGGTGCTTGTCCTGGATGCGGAGAAACTCCATATATAAGACTTTTAACACAGCTTTTCGGAGAAAGAATGATAATTGCAAATGCAACAGGATGTTCATCTATCTGGGGTGCAAGTTCTCCTTCCATTGCTTATACCACTAATGCTGAAGGAAGAGGTCCTGCATGGGCAAATTCATTATTTGAAGACAATGCTGAATTTGGATATGGTATTTTCCTTGGCGTTAAACAAATTAGAGAAAAACTTGCAGATTTGATGAATGAAGGTTTAGAATCACCAGACTTTAACGATGATGTTAAAGATGCATTCCGTGAATGGCTTAACAACTTTAACGATGGGGAAGGTTCAAAATCAGCTTCTGCCAGAGTTTTAGAAGTACTAGGCGGAGATGAAATAGGAAATGGGCTTACAAAAGAAATCTTAGAAAGAAAAGATTATCTTGTTAAGAAATCTCACTGGATAATTGGAGGAGACGGCTGGGCTTACGACATTGGTTATGGTGGAGTTGACCAAGTGCTTGCTATGGGTGATGATGTAAACATATTTGTAATGGATACTGAAATCTATTCTAACACTGGAGGTCAGGCTTCAAAATCAACTCAAACTGCTCAAGTTGCTAAATTTGCTGCTGCGGGTAAAAAGACTAGAAAGAAAGATTTAGGACTTATGGCTATGAGTTATGGCTACGTGTATGTTGCTCAAATAGCTATGGGCGCTAACATGAATCATGCGCTTAAAGTAATCGCTGAAGCCGAAAAATATCCAGGACCATCAATTATTATCGCTTATGCGCCATGTATAAGCCATGGTATAAAAGTTGGTATGGGAAACAGTATAAAAGAAGAAAAGAAAGCTGTTGAATCTGGATATTGGCATCTATATAGATATAACCCATTATTAAAAGATGAAGGTAAAAATCCATTCTTACTTGAATCTAAAGAACCTTCTGCTCCATATAAAGACTTCTTACATGGAGAAATACGTTACTCATCATTAATGAACGTATTCCCAGAGGTAGCCGATAAATTATTTGATGAAGCAGAAAAGAATGCAAAAGAAAGATATGAAACTTATAAGCGCTTAGCAGATATGCAATATTAATAAGAAAAGTTCCAAATAAAATACATGTAAATAGTAACCAAAATAAAAAATCCCCGATTTTCCGGGGATTTTTCTATAGATAATTTGAAAATCAAAAGTTTTATATTACACTAGAAATAAGAAGCATGTTTTGTGAAGTGTTTCATTGGAATTTTGATGGTTATGATTCTTGATTAGAAGTTGTTCCAAATATGCTAGTTCAAACTCGCTTTTGATGCTAGCATTTTGGGCACAACTTCTAATCTTAGAATCATCCATAAAAATTCCTTAGAAACCGCAATAAAACATGTTTCTTATTTCGTGATGGATATATACTTACTTTTGATTTGTATCTACATATTCTTTTGCATTTCTAACTTGTACTTCGCTAGGAATGTTCACATTAGATACAGGTTGCGCGTCTTCCATATTAGCCCATGCTGCTGCATCATGCTTTTCTATTGGCATTGCAACAAATTTTTCTTTAAATTTATTTGTCATGTGTAAACCTCCTTTTAATATCCAAAATTATTCTAATAAATTTAGATCAGTAATAGTATTTACTTAAAAACGAAAAGTATAACTAGAGTTAATTTGCAACATGGTAATTATTTAATTACATATCGGTTTAAACTCTAAATAAATTTGAAATGGAATCTTCATAAATAATGCAAGTTTTGATACTAGACTTTATTATTATATAAAAGAAAATTCTCTTAATTATCCTCATATTTTTTTATTTTAATATTTCCATATTTGTTTTCGGAAGTCTTATAAATAGATTTCTTACACTATATTCAATACATTTTTTCTCCATGCTGACTTCATTTTTTTCTTTTAGATCTAGATTTATTCTATAACTTCTGCTAATAATATTAAATGTACCAAGTAAATCAAAAAATCCATACCCTATTTCTCTATTGGGGTATCTATATGTTGAGTTGCTTCTATCGGCACCCAAAATTAAATATGCTATAACTTTCGCTGAAAACATGGTTTTGTCATTTCCATTAACAATTCCCCACTGCAACAAAAGTGCACAAGCTCCAGAAATTATCGCAGCAGCCACCGAGCTACCAGAAACAGTTGTAGTTCCTCCTCCTACTTTTGTAGTTAGTACATCTATCCCTAAAGTGGCTAAATCAGGTTTATTTACATCCACATTAACATTAGGACCTTTTCCAGACGCTGCGACCAACGCATTATCATTTCCATAATAAGCTATTGTAGCTACTCTCCTGGCTGTAGATGGTATTGTTAACGTAGTAAATGGGTCTGCTTGAAGAAATCTTGTATTCTCTGGTAGTGTTTTTTGTGGCGGCAGCCAAATGTGATATCTTCCTTCAGTTATATAATCTCCTCGTAGCTGCAATGTCCATATTCCAGCCTTTATACTATCAAAATTTATGGATATTGCTTCATGACCTGTAAAGTATTCCGGCACATAATATCTCACAGTCATTCGAGTCCTAAAAAATACAAAATTAACATTTTGTATTTCATTGGCTTTCGCTTTAATGAATTTAGATGATTCTCCATTAGGTGAAATTACATTTATAGATGCCCTATTGGGTTTTATTACCCAAATTGTAAAAGAAAAATATTTCATTTCCTTTGATATTCTTAATTCGATAGAAACTATATCTCCTGTTTGCTTTATAATTCCAGAAGCATGACCTTCCGAAGCTCCTTCATTCCCAACACCTGCAACTGTAATTAACCCTCTAAGCCTTCCCAGAGATGATATATACCTTGAAATTAAGTTATTACCATCATGACTACCTTCTGTTGTTCCAACTCCAATATATATGACCATTGGCCTATTAAGGCTTACCGAAGTATTTTTTAAATAATCTACTGCTGCTAAAATCTCCGAATCATTATATACTGGTGTATAAGGAATACCATTTGCTATGAGCTCTTCCCTGAATTCCATGGACTCATAAAGCTTTACAATCACAAACTCACATCCAGAAGCTATCCCTTGAACATCGGCATTATACCCCCTTGCACCAATGATACCGGCCATTTGAGTTCCATGCCCAACTTCATCTCTTGAAGGTACAATTAGATATGGATCCTGTTTATTTCTATAAGCTTTGACTGCATTAGTAATTTCTTCATTATTAAAGGTTTTTCCTATGTAAACTGAGGTATCATCAGAATCAGGAATCGTTTGATCCCAAAGACTTATTATTCTTGAAGTATCATCTTCCCTTATAAATTCTTCATTTAAATAATCTATTCCAGTATCAACCATGCCTATAAGTACACCTCTACCATTCAAGTCCAAGTAAGGATTAATTTTAATTGCATTTATATTATCTACACTTGACGGAGATATATCTTGTAATACATATTTACTTCTAGGATCTATGTAAAGAATCGATGGTACATCCTTAGCCAATCTAACTAAATCTTCTGGTGAAGCAGATATAACCGCAATAGTATCAGTAATTGCATCTCCACACGCATACGATACTTTGTCTATTTGACCTCTAAAATCTCCTCTATATTGAACCAAATAATTAGGCAGTCCTCCATAATATAAACTACACTTCTTAAAACTAGGCACAGCAAACTCCTTAGTATTACTTATATTTAATAGTATTTAGCTAAAGTACAAATTATTCATTATGAAAATATAAATATGATTAAATAAACTTACCATATTTATAAAAATACAACCCATACCGATATTCATAAATATTGGTATGGGTCATAAATTTATTAAAAGTATATATGTTAATTATCTAGGATTACCGTCATCTCTAAATAAAAACTTTACATCAAGCATTTTATGAATTCTACTTAATCCAAGCACCATTAGATCCTAATCTATACCCACCAATAGTGGTATTGTATGCCATAGCTCCATTACTATATAAGTAATAATACTTTCCAGACGCATCCTTAATCCATCCTGTTTGCATTCTTCCTTCTGAATCCATATAGTACCAATTACCATTAACTAATTGCCAGCCTGATTTTTTTGCTCCGTCGCTACCCAAATAATACCATGTACCTCCATAGTTTAACCAACCTGTGGCCATGTTTCCATCTGATTGTAAGTAGTAATTACTTATCCAATTATTCTTTACTGGGTTACCCATCGAATCGTTGTATTGCCATATTCCATTAACCTGTACCCATTGATTTGTTTTAACATTCTTAGTTGGCAATGGTGTATCACTGCTAGCTGTAGATGGTATTGTTAACGTAGTAAATGGATCTGCTTGAAGAAACCTCGTGTTTTCTGGCAATGTTTTTTGTGGTGGGAGCCATATATGATATCTACCATCTGTTATATAATCACCTCTCAACTGGAACGTCCATATTCCTGCTTTTATGCTATCAAAGCTAATTGATATAGCTTCGTGGCCTGTGAAATATTCAGGAACAAAATACTTTACAGTCATTTGAGTTTTAAAAAATACAAAATTAACATTCTGTATTTCATTTGCCTTCGCTTTAATAAATTTTGATGATTCTCCATTAGGCGAAACCACATTTATAGATGCCCTATTAGGTTTTATCACCCAGATTGTGAAAGAAAAATATTTCATCTCTCTAGGTATTCTCAATTCAATAGAAACCACATCTCCAGTTTGTTTTATGATTCCAGAAGTATGACCTTCTGACGCTCCTTCATTTCCAACACCAGTAACTGTGACAATACCTCTAAGTTTTCCAATAGAAGTTAAATACCTTGAAAGTAGATTATTACCATCATGACTACCTTCAGTTGTACCTACCCCAAGATATATAACCATAGGTCTATTCAATCTTACTGCAACACTTTGCAAATAATATATTGCTGCTAAAACTTCTGAATCGTTATATACTGGTGTATAAGGAATACCATTTGCCTGAAGCTCGTTTCTAAAATTAATAGATTCAAAAAGCTTAACAATTACAAATTCACATCCTGATGCAACGCCTTGAACATCAGCATTATAACCTCTTGCGCCAATAATACCAGCCATCTGTGTTCCATGTCCAACTTCATCCTTTGATGGGACAATTAGATATGGATCTTGATTATTTCTATGAGCTTTGATTGCATTAGTAATTTCTTCATTGCTAAATGTTCTTCCAATATAAACTGATGTGTCGGTAGAATCTGGTACTGTTTGATCCCATAGACTTACTATTCTCGAAGTATCATCCTCTCTTATAAATTCTTCATTTAAGTATTCTATTCCGCTGTCAACCATGCCTATAAGCACGCCTCTTCCATTTAAGTCTAAGTATGGATTAATTTTGATTGCATTGATATTATCTACACTTGATGGCGAGACCTCTTGTAGTACATATTTACTTCTAGGATTTATATAAAGAATTGATGGAACATCCTTTATTAAACGGTTTATATCTTCTGGTGCTATAGAAATCACTGCAATTGTATCAGTAATTTTGTCGCCACAAGCATATGATATATTATCAATTTGTCCCTGAAAATCTCCCCTATATTGCACTAAATAATTAGGAAATCCTGCATAATATAAATTACATTTTTTAAAACTAGGCACATTAAACTCCTTAGTATTGCTATATCTAATAATATTTCCATAAAATATAATTTATTCATTAGTACACATTAATAAAACACAAGAGAATGCATACAAACATATACTAATTAAATTTATTTCACTTTCACAAATAAAGTAAAAGGGAGAATTTATAATATATACTTGATTAATTAATGCTTATATTTGCATAATAATACACATTGACTTATACATATATTGACTCGAATATTTAAAAATGATATGTTTATATATAAGATATTAATAATTACAAAATGATATATGTAACGCTTAATCACTTTGAACGGGAGAACCATTTTTTGGGGTGAATCTTATTACACGATAATAAGTAGGGTTAATTTTCTTCAATCCGAATCCGTCAGCTAATCTCGTAAGCGTAGAAGAGAAGTTTGGGTATGCTTTGATATTTTTATGTATGCCTATAAATATTATTGCTTTACAAGCTATAGAGACTTCTCTATAGCTTATTATTTTTTTATAATTATAAACTTAGGACAAACTTTTGAGGCTGGAAAAATATCTTATGGTTAAGAAACTTTTCCTAACTTCAAATAATACATTATGATAAAAGGAGGAAGCAATTTAATGAGAGCTAGTAGATGTGAATTAAATAATACTTTTTACGCAAAAATAGATCGGACTAAAATATTAGTAGATTTGCCTAACAAGAGAATAAAAATAATTGACTTTAATACTATATCAACGCAAAACTTAAAAAGAATAATTCACTTTGCATCAAAACAACATTTAAGTAAAATTCTTTGTAATTGTGACACAAAATCCTTTGAAACTTTTATTAATGCTGGATTCAATTCCGAAGGGAAGATTAGTGGATATTTTAAAGGTAACGATGCTTTTTGTATGTCATATTTTATTAACAGCGATAGAAAAGTTTGCAGCAATTTTGCGAGAAAAGAACTCTTAATAAAAGAATGTCAGAATGTTAGAAACACATATGCGCATCAAAAAAACAATTTAGGATACCTTATTCGAAACGCAAATAAAAATGATATAAAAGAAATGATAGATTTGTTTTCCACCGTTTTTTTAACTTATCAATCACCTATTTATGATGAAGAATATTTAAAACAAACAATGAATGATAAAGTTCTATACAAAGTTGCCGTATATAATGGAAAAATAATCAGCATAGCCTCAGCAGATATGAATAAAGAAAATTTAAATGCTGAAATAACTGACTGTGCTACTCATCCATCTTATAGAGGAATAGGCATATTATCAAACATCATTTATTCTTTAGAATCAGACTTAAAGGCTAAGGGTTTTCTCTGTTTATATAGTTTATCTAGATCAATAAATCCTAGCATTAACTTTGTTCTAAGTAAACATAATTATAATTTTGCTGGCAGACTAGTAAACAATTGTAATATATGCGGTACCTTTGAAGACATGAACCTTTGGGTAAAAAACATAAATAGTACAAGCTTTTAAATTAATTTTATTATAGTAAAAAATATTATTTATTTGCATGAAGCAAATAAACAATATTTTTTAATCCCCTCTTTTATTATGCTATTTTGCATATTCATTCAAAATATTATAAGCATATTCTATAATCTCATCACAAGTTACACCCTTCTTCTTAAGCTCAATACACTCAAGAGTACCATATTTCTCTTTAACCTTATTTATAATTTCTTTAGTTAATACTCTTGAATTATTTTTTTCTTCACTGCTATTTCTTCCTTTTAATGCACCTACTGCCATTAAAGTTCCAGTGATTGCTCCACATGTACTTCCAATAGTCATACCTCCGCCAAAAGGACTTGCTATTGCAATTGGAATCTCAGATCCTGTATCTTCATTAAATGCTTTAAGTATAGATTCTGCACAATTATAACCTTCTTTATGAAATTCGATAACTTTATTCATGTTATATCCCCTCAATCTAGTAAAATAATTTTTGTTTGCAAACTGGAAATACTAAAACCTACTGTTATGTAATTTATTTTCTTTTGTTTCCTATATATGAGCCCATTCCACCTGCAACATTTATAACCTTGAAACCCTGATTTCTTAGATTGCTGCACGCTCTTGCACTTCTTCCCCCAGATTGGCACATTATATAATATTCTTTGCTTTTATTTAAGTATTTTTCTGGTTCGTCTAAAAGCTCTCCCATAGGAATATTTTGGGCACTTTTTATACTTCCACCTTTATACTCATATTCTTCTCTTATATCAATCAATTCAACTTTTCCTATTAAATCATCAATTTCATTTACATTAATAACTCTTCCATCATCTTTTTTTAAAAATTCAAACACTATAACTTCCTCCTAAAATGCTTTCCTAATTTCTCATCTCTAATTGTCTTTTAATATTTTATTTAAATCCTTAAGTATGATTATTTTACCTCTTTCTAATTTTATATACCCAAGCTTTTCTAAATTCTTTAGCTTTCTGCTTATAACTTCACGAACTGAATCAATTTCAAAAGCCAATTCACTATGAGTCGCATAAATTATTTTGCTTTTCTTGCTTATTAATAATTTTATAAGCCTTGTTTCAAGAGATTCATGAATAATTTCTTCTTTATTCCCTATGATAGTATTAAACTTATTATACAAGTCTTTATATATATATAATAAGAAGTCATTATCACTAATAAAATATTTTTTAACCACTTCAAAAGGAATTATACATATCTTAGAATCTTGAATTGCCTTACCTGTTATATTTAGTGATTCCAAATCTGATAAGCAGCTTAAGGCTTCATGACAAAATTCACCTTGGCTTATATTATAAAGATTAGTTTCTTCACCATTCTTATTAATTTTTTGTATTTTTATTACACCTTTTATAACAAATAATATCCCTTTACATGCTTTCTCTGTAGCTTCTACATATTCATCAGCGTATAAAGTTTTAAAATTGGCTTGTTCGTTTATTACTTCATTATTCTTTTTATTAATCTCATATAGCACCGGATATACCTTATATAGAGATTTTATATCTTCCAACCTATTCCCACTTGCTATTTCAATCCTATTATTCACTTCATCCCTCCTTTATTGTATTATATTCTTTTTTTCAATAAATTTGTGTGACTTAGTCACATAAGTAAAAACTTTACATTTAAAAAGTGTAGTCATAGCAATATTATGACTACACTAATTTATAATTATATATTATCTACTTTCATAGCTCTCATAGCATTTAAGACTGCAAGTAATGCAACTCCAACATCACCAAATACTGCTTCCCACATAGTTCCCATACCTACAGCTACAAGCGCCAATATTATCAATTTAATACCTAATGCGAAAACTATATTTTGCATTACTATAGTTCTAGTCTTCTTTGCAATCTTTATAGCCGAAGCTATTTTTGATGGCTCATCTGTCATTATAACTACATCGGCAGCTTCAATTGCTGCATCTGAGCCAACACCACCCATTGCTATACCTATATCAGCTCTAGCTAGAACAGGCGCATCATTTATTCCATCTCCAACAAACACTATCTTGCCTTTAGGTGATTTTTCTTTAAACAATAGCTCTAGCTCTTCTACTTTTTGATCTGGTAATAGTTCGGCATGAACTTCATCCAAACCTAATTCCTTAGCAATTTTACTTCCAACAGTTTTATTATCACCTGTAAGCATTACTGTCTTCTTAATACCTATTTCTTTTAAAGCTTTGATAGCCTTTGATGAATCTTCTTTTACTTCATCTGAAATAACAATATAGCCTGCATATTTCTTTTCTATAGCAATATGGACTACAGTTCCTATTTCATCTACTTTGTTATAAGATATATACTCCTTATCCATTAACTTGTAGTTTCCAGCCAATACCTCTTTTCCATCTAGAACAACTTTTACGCCGTGCCCTGATATTTCTTCATACCCTTTTATCTTATCTATGATTATCTCTTTATCATAAGCTCTTAGTATAGAAGTTGCTATTGGATGATTTGAGTAATTTTCTGCATAAGCCGCACAAGCTATGAGTTCATCTTTTGAAATATTATTTTCTGGCCTTATTTCTGTAACTTTAAATATTCCTTTTGTAAGAGTTCCTGTTTTATCAAACACAACTGTTTCAACATTATTTAACGCTTCAAGGTAATTTCCACCTTTAACGAGTATCCCATTCTTTGATGCTCCACCTATTCCTCCAAAAAATCCAAGAGGTATAGATACAACTAATGCACATGGACAAGATACAACTAAGAATGCTAATGCTCTATAGATCCACTGTGAGAATGTTGCTCCCTCAATAACAATCGGTGGTATTACAGCTAGTGCTAAAGCTGCAAAAACAACAGCAGGAGTATAATATCTAGCAAACTTTGTTATAAAATTTTCTGTCGGAGCCTTTTTTCCACTTGCATTTTGAACTAGATCCAATATCTTAGCAACAGTAGAATCTCCAAATTCTTTTTCTACCTTTATTGTTAAAAGTCCATTTTTATTAATCACTCCACTTAATATACTGTCTCCTACCCCTACTTCTCTAGGAACAGACTCACCTGTCAACGCAGCAGTATCAACCATAGAGTTTCCTTCAATTATTTCACCATCTAATGGCACTTTTTCACCTGGTTTAACTAATATAATATCTCCAAGCTTAACTTCTTCTGGATCTACTTTTTTGAAATCATCATTTATTTTTAAATTAGCAAAATCCGGTCTTATATCCATGAGTGATGTGATGGATTTTCTAGAACGATTAACAGCCATATCTTGAAACATTTCTCCTATTTGGTAGAAAAGCATAACTGCAACCCCTTCTGGATATTCGCCTATTGCAAAAGCACCAATAGTTGCTATAGTCATCAAGAAATTTTCATCAAATACTTGACCTTTAGCTATATTTTTTAGAGCTCTTAAGACCACTTCTCCACCTATAAGAATATAGCTTATTAGATATAATAATAATTCTATATAATTTGAAAATTTAAAAATAGTAGCAGCTCCAAAAATTATAGCACCAATAGCTAATCTTATAATTTCCCCCTTATCATTGTCCTCTTCAACTTTTTCATTTTTGCTCATAGCTCTTTTATCTATTCCATCAATTTCAACAACATTAACATCTGGTTCTATTCTTTTGACAATGCGTTTAACATTATCAATAATGGCATTTTCTTTTGCTGGGTCTTCCATCTCTATAATAAGCTTTGTTGATATAAAGTCCACTAGTGCAGATTTCACACCATCTATATTATTTGATTCCCTTTCGATTTTTGCAGCACAGTTGCCACAGCATAATCCCTCAAGTAGAATTTCTTTTTTTAAAATTTTCTCCGTTACCTTTTCTACAACTTTAACATGAGATTCAATATTAGTTACAATGTTAGTTACTGCTCCTATCAACTCTTCTAATTTATTAGCTTCATTTATTTCTAATATTAAAGTTTTAGTAAGAAAATTTACATTGGCAAAATTAACTCCATCTAATTCATTTATTTTCCGCTCTATTTTAGCTGCACAATTTGCACATCCAAGCCCTTCTAAAATAAATTCTTTCTTTACTTTTTTTATATTATCTTTCTTAGACAATTTTGCATTAACAGGACCACTAGCTATTTTTATATTGCTTGCCATAATGTTTCCCCCAATCTAAAACTTATTTTTTCTCAGATATATGAATCAACCCTTGATCAAAAATGCTTTTAACATGTTCATCATCTAGTGAATAGTAAACTACCTTACCATTCCTTTTATATTTCACTAATCTTGCTTGTTTTAAAACTCTTAACTGATGTGAAATGGCAGATTGAGTCATACCAAGTAACGCTGCTATATCACAAACACACATTTCAGCTTCAAATAATGCACATAGTACTTTTATTCTTGTTGAATCCCCAAGTACTTTAAATAAATCTGCTAAATCATAAAGTGTTTCTTCTTCTGGTATAGATTCCTTAACTTTATTGATTATATCTTCATGAATTATAGTGCAGTTACAAACTTCAATATTATTATTTTCCATACTCTTCACCTCTTCGTTTGAACATATGAATATCTGTTCATACGTTTATTATATTCGACATTACTTTATTTTGTCAATAGAAATGAGAATAATTTTCAGTATTTCCAATAAAAAAAAAACAATAAGCTTAATACTTATTGTTAAATTAAGAATTTTGTTTTTAGTTTAAAATTATACAATCAAAATAACAGATGTACTGAGAATAAACTCAGTACATCTGCTTTTATTTATCTTCTATAGTCCTTGTTCATAGCTTTCTATCATTCTTTTTACCATTTCTCCACCAACGCTACCGTTTTGTCTTGAAGAAAGGTTTCCTTTATCCATGCTTTCATAATTGCTTAATCCAACTTCTGAAGCAACCTCTGTTTTTAATCTGTTTAATCCTTGTTTTGCCTCTGGTACTAATGTTCTGTTTCTTCCACTATTGTTTGAAGCCATATGAATCTACCTCCCTTAATTTTTAATTTTGTTTGGCAGTAATATCTTAACCACTATCACAAAATATAACCTATAAAAATCTTAACAGAACTAGTACAGATAGCTTGTATTACAAAACTTTAACTATTCTTCCTTTGTCTTTGTTTCTAGAAAAATAAGTTCTATTTTTTCCTGGAATTTATACTACACTCGTTCTTCATTTTTAAATTTTATTATTTTAAATATTACAGCTCCAAATGTAGCCGATAGAATAGAAGCGATTATAATACTTATTTTAGCCATAGATAAAATACTTTCCTCTGTAAATGACAAGGATGAAACAAAAAGTGACATAGTAAATCCAATTCCGCCAAGTACACTTGCTCCATATAAATGCCTCTTGGTTACTTTAGAAGGCAATTTTGCAAGTTTTAATTTCACTAATATATAAGAAGCTCCAAAAATACCTATTTGTTTTCCAATAAATAATCCAAAAATTATACCTAGACTTACTGGGCTTACTATTGCTGTTGATAAACTATTAATATCTATAGTTATGCCTGAATTCGCTAATGCAAATATTGGCATAATTATAAATGAAGATAACGGCGTTAAGAAATGCTCAAATCTATACAAAATTGATGTTCTAAATTCCTCAATGTTTTTTCCGATAGGTAATCCCATTCCAAGTAATACTCCAGCAATTGTCGCGTGTACTCCCGATTTTAAGAAACAAATCCATAACATAATTCCAAAAACAATATAGAACCATTTATTCTTAATATTGAATTTATTAGCCAAGATAATCGCTAAAAAGATAATCAAACCTAGGATTAATGCAATCCATGAAACTTCACTTGTATAAAATATAGCAATTACTATAATAGCTCCCAAATCATCAACTATCGCTAATGCTGTAAGAAAGATTATTATTCCTTTTGGTGCCTTTTTACCAACCAAAGAAAGTATTCCTAATGCAAACGCGATATCTGTAGCCATTGGAATTCCCCATCCTATTATAGTTGTTTGGTTAAAATTGAATAGCACATAAATTATAGCTGGCACGACCATTCCACCTATAGCTGCTGATACAGGCAATATAGTTTTCTTAAAAGATTTGAGCTCACCAAATACTATTTCTCTTTTTATTTCCATTCCAACTACCAAAAAAAATATGGCCATCAACCCATCATTAATCCAATGCAAAATTGACATTGATAAAGAAAAATCCTTATATCCAATAGCTATATAAGTATGAATTATATTATTATACATACTAGAAAAATTTGAATTTGCAATTATTATTGCAGTAATTGCACAAAACAGCAAAACTAATCCACTTGAAGACTCATTCTTAAAGAATTGCAAGAATGGATTTAAAATTTTATTTTGAATTTTGTTTTTCATACTTTACTCTCCTTCACATAATTATTTATTCCCAAAAACTTAGCATAAATAAGAGATTAATTTAATCTTTTATTTAATTCTTAATTTATTAAAAATCTATACAAAAAAAGAGGTGGGAATACTCAAAAAAGAGTTTCCCACCCCAGAAACTAAAATTGCTTGAAAGCAAATTATAAAATTTGCCCAACCGTACATCTTAATATATTCATTTATTTCTTATTAGTAATTATATCATATATTACTATATTACTCAAGAATGGCAACTAAAATTCACATTTTCTTACTTTAACTAAATTATACTAAGATAAACTTTTAATCTGTTACTTAGAAAATGCACCTTTAATTGAACTTAAAAAATCAGAGAACATTTTTTCTAACTTATCAAAAAAACCTTGTGCTTCTTTGCTTGTTAGCTTATCTTTTAACTGATTAGTTACATCGTCCATCTGCGCTTTTAAATTATTATAGTTAAGGTCCAATGAATTTATTTTACTCATTACATCTTTAATTTTAGCTATATCTTCATCTGATAAATTGCCTTTATAATCTTTAACTGCCTTATCTACTATCTTATTTAATTCTTCATCTGTTTTCGGTTTTTCCTTTACTACATCTTTTTTTATGTCATTCATTAAATTACTAGCATCATTTTGCCCTATCTTTTCTGCGATATCTCCTGTAGTAACCAATTCTTCATTTGCTGCTTCTTTTTTATTTTCATCAATCTTTTTTCCCGTGCTGCTGTTTTCAAAGCCTTTTAGTATTCCTGTAAGCGCAGCAGTTCCTGATACCTTAAATGGTGCAGATGCTTTTACATTGGCATTTTCTACTCCTGCTGTAATCAATGCATTTTTTATCATGCCGTCATTAACCCAAGTAAGATTGTTTGTAGTAACATTTATTCCTCCTTTTTCTGTCGGTTCTACGTAAGAACATGATATTGCTTTATTACCAAGTTGAGCTTCTGTTGCAACTTTACCTAAATATGAATGTTCTTCCTTTGATGTTACCTCTAATACATTAGCATCACTTTTTGTTACCTCAAAATATTTTAACATTTCTGCCTTCTGAGCATCGCTTAAATCAGCTCCTAACGTAACAGATTTAAACGAATCTGCAAACGCCTGTCCTCCTGTTACTGAAGTAAAAAACACACTCAAAGCTAAAGATGAAATAATTGCTTTTGATATAAATGATTTGAATTTCATATTTTCTATTCTCCTTATATATTATGCTATAAATTATGTCCAAAAATTTAATTTCCTTTATTCCCGTTCATTATAGCATAAAAATAATTAAGTTTTATTTATTATTATATTACTTTTATATTAATATTTTAGTATACAATAGATTAATATACTTCATAAATATCACTTAAAAATACGGTAAAAGGCAGCTACACCATTCTCCTAGTAATTTTATTTTCCTTGTTTAAATTTTTTTCGTGCACATGCATTACATACTTAAATCTTTATAAAGCCAGATATTTATCTTCTAAAATTCTATAATTTCTCGCAAAATAAAGAATTCTCTCCATGTCTTTTGGAAAGAACTCTATTATATTTCTTAAATATTTATATTATAAATATATTTTCTTTACTAAACTTCAAGAATAACTACTTGATATCCTTGCAATATGATTTTATTCTTATCTTTCTTTATTTCTTCACAATTATTGATTAACACTTTAACATATTGTTTACCTAACTCAATAATCTGCTCTTCCTTTTGATAATTTGCAAGTATCATTAATTTTTTAGATTCTCCTTGCCTATAAAAAGCAAATAAGTTATCATATTTCTCTAACGTCGGTACGAATTCTCCATATACTATGGCATCTTTAAATTCTTCTGATTTTCTTAAATTTATGAGTTTCTTATAAAAATTAAATACAGATTCCTCATCTTTAATTTGTGAATTTGCATTAATCACTTTATAATTTTCATTAACTTTAAGCCAAGGCCTGCCAGTTGTAAAACCTGCATTTTCACTTCCATTCCACTGGAACGGTGTTCTCGCATTGTCTCTGCTAAATATATTTATAATTTTTAGTGCTTCTTCATTACTATATCCTTTTTCAATAGCTACATTATATTGATCTATTGTTGCTATATCATCAAACTCCTTTATCGAATTGAATTTATTATTTGTCATTCCAATTTCTTGTCCCTGATAAATAAACGGTATTCCTCTAAGCATAAGTGATATTGCCCCAAGCATTTTCTTACTTCTATCATTCAAGTCTTGTTCAGGAATATATCTACTTACGCCTCTAGGCTCATCATGATTTTCAATAATATTAGCCTTAAAGCCTACTCCACTTGTCTCTAATTGACTGTCAAAAATAGCTTTTCTTAACTCGTTAATTGAAAAAGGTTTATTATCATACCAACCAAATTCACTTTTTCCCAAGACTTCCATCTCGAAATCGAAGATAGAAGAGAAGTATCCGTCTTCACCTATAAATTTATCAAGTTCTCCTTCTTTTCTATTGAAAACTTCTCCAACTGTAAATGCATCAAATTTTTCGAAGGTTTTCTCTTTTAACTCATTTAACATGTCGCCTACACCTTCTGCTGCTTCTAGCATTCTATCTATGCTGCAAAGTCCATCCTCTCTATCAGCTGGAAAATCTTGAAATCTCAAATCTTTTTTTATGTTAATAATGGCATCAATTCTAAAACCTGCTAATCCCTTTTCAAGCCACCAGTTAACCATTTTAAATATTTCATTTTTTAGTTTTGGATTTTCCCAATTTAAGTCAGGCTGCTCTTTTGCAAATAAGTGCAGATAATATTTATTGGTATTAGGTATCTTTTCCCATACGCTTCCACCAAAGTAAGAACGCCAATTACATGGAGGATTATCACCTTTACCTTCACGAATATAAAAATAATCCGCATATTCTCCTTCTGGATCATCCAATGCTTTCTTAAACCACTCATGCTTATCTGAACAATGGTTTACTACTAAATCCATTAATATATACATATTTCTTTTTTTTGCTTGGCTTAGAAGTTCATCCATATCCTCCATAGTTCCAAACCTTGGATCAATATTATAATAATCAGATATATCATAACCTTGATCTACTAAAGGAGAACAATAAATTGGTGATAACCAAATTATATCCACTCCCAGATCTTTTAAATAATCAAGCTTACTAATAATCCCCTTTAAATCACCTATTCCATCTCCATTTGAATCACAAAAACTTTTTGGATATATTTGATATGCTACCTTGTCGTGCCACCATTTCTTCATAACGTAAAACCTCCTAAATTACTATTGAATATATTTATCTTGCTGGATTAGCTATAAACGCCTTGCCATTTATAACTTCCACTGTTTCTCCATTTATGACTAAAGCTTTCTTATTTAAATTGTGAACGATAAATTCTATATTTTCATATTTGTCATCATATCTATAATTTATCAAGTCAATTTTTATTTCAACGCTCTCCTTATTGACTACTTTAAATTTATAATTATTAAATTCTCCTAATTCATATTTAAAACTTTCTCCATCATCAACATAGTGATTATATTCAGTATCAGAATTATCATTAGATAGATAAACTTCTATAGTTAATGAATTAGATTGTTTTTCACCAATATAATTTTGTACTTGCCCTACTGGAATCAATGTTCCTCCTTTAATAAATATCGGACATAGGTCTAGTGGAGTTTTTTTAATTATATATCGTCCACCTTTATATTCTTCTTTTGTCCAATAATCTACCCAAGTTTCCCCTTCAGGAAGATATATGGTTCTAGCTTTTAATCCTTGCTCAACAACTGGTGCAACTAAAATATTATCTCCACAAAGGAACTCATCATTAATTTCATAAGTATTTTTATCACTCTGATAATTAAATAAAAGCGGCCTTATAAGTGGTGCTCCACTCTTACTACACTCCCACATCATGTCGTATATATATGGAATTAGCTTATATCGTAATTTTATATACTTCTTATTGATTTCCTCCGTATCTTTATCAAATGCCCAAGGTTCTTGATCCCTTGTTCCCATAGAAGAATGATTTCTAAAAAGTGGAGTAAATGCTCCGACTTGGACCCATCGACTTAATAATTCCCCAGTACAATCGTATCCAAAGCCTCCTACATCAGTCCCACAAAAAGCCATTCCGCTAAGTCCTAGATTCATAAGCATTGGAATCGACATTCTTAAATGCTCCCATGTACTTTGATTATCTCCTGTCCACACAGTTGAGTATTTCTGAGTTCCTGCATAACACGCTCTTGTTACTACAAAAGGTCTCTTTCCAGTTTCTTTTTTAACTCCATCATAAGTAGCTTTAGCCATCATATGGCCATATACATTATGAGCTTCTTTATGATTAACTGTAATTCCATCATTATTAAACATGACATCATCTGGTAACGGCCCTCTAAAACTTGCGGGTTCATTCATGTCATTCCAGATTCCACTCACACCTGAATCTATCATTATCTTTTGATTTCCTGACCACCAATCTCTAACCTTTGAATTTAAAAAATCAGGATAAACAGCATCTCCTGGCCAAACTTCATTTACATATGTTATACCTGATTTGTCAGTTGCAAAATACCCTTTTCTGAGCCCTTCGTCATAGATCTTATATCCTTTATCAACTTTAACTCCTGGGTCTATTATAGTTACCACTTTAAATCCCATGCTATTTAATTTTTTAATCATTGCTTCTGGATTCTGAAATTTTTCATTATCCCACGTAAATACCCTATAGCCATCCATATAATCTATATCTAAATATAATGTATCGCAAGGTATATCCTTTTCTCTAAGAGTGCTTGCAATTTCCATGAGTCTTTCTTCTGAGTCATAAGACCATCTGCATTGTTGATAACCAAGAGTCCATATTTGTGGTAAAGGCATATTCCCAGTAATTTCAGTATATCCCTTAATAACATTTTTAACTGATGGACCATAAATAAAATAATAATCTAAATTTCCATCAACTGCAGCGAAATAATAATATTCAGAATTATCTTTTCCCATGTCAAAATGAGTCTCAAAATGGTTGTCAAAAAATATTCCAAACGCATTATCTTTGCTCAATCCGATAAAAAACGGAATTGACTTATAAAGCCTATCAAATGTTTCTCCATGGGGCTTTGGATTATCTGTATTCCAATTTACATAATGATATCCTTTCTTATTTAAATGCCCTGTCTTCTCTCCAAAACCATAGAAATACATTTCTTCTTCCATTCTTTTTGAAACATATACCTTGTAATCAGATTCTTCCCTAAGAGAATGCCCCTCTGATTCTGCAAGCATATAATCACCATATCTTCTTTTAAAAGGTTTACTCTCACCTCTATAATCTGCACACAGCAATGTTCCTCTCTTATCATAAATATCTACTTTAAATTCATCATATATCTTACAAATTAATTTTTCTGTGGTTATCTGAATTCCATTTGTTATATTTTCAACCTGAAAATCATAATAATCATCTTTTAAATTTTCAACTGCTTTAGAATTTCTTTCCTCCCTATATAAAGGCACAAAGAAGTTAATCATATACGAATTCAATACTTTTATAAAAACAGCTTTTTCTTGGAATCTAATATTAATTACGTTATTTTCGATTTTATGACTTAGCATTTTACCAAATTTCATTTTTTCTTCCTGATATTTTCCCATACACTAGTACCTCCATTATTTCAACACTTTCTGAAAATGCTTTTATTCAAAAAACACTTAAAATTTTTATTAATGATATCTTTTACTTCGACTATCTATTATTTTATAAATTTATTACTTATTTAATTGCACCATCTACTATGCCTTTAATTATCTGCTTTTGAGCAAATAAGAATAAGATGATAATTGGTATCATTGCTAAAAATGCAGCTGAAAGAATTAAATCCCATTGCTTTACGTAAGATCCTACAAAAGCACTTACTGCCACTGGAAGAGTTTTTATTTTACCATTTAACCCCAACATTAATGATGGTAATAGATAATCATTCCATATCCAAATTCCATTTAAAATCAAAATTGTCATTTGAACTGGCTTTAGTAGAGGAAAGATAATTCTAAAGAAAGTCCCTTCTGGGCTGCAACCATCAATCCATGCTGCTTCTTCTAATTCCCGTGGAATTCCTTTTATAAAACCATGAAGGATAAAGACAGACATACTTCCACCAAATCCTAGGTAAGCAAATATGACACCTTGATAACTTTGCAGCATTTGAATTCCCAAAAAATTAGATATATTTCTAAATGTAGAAAGTAAAGGGAGCATAACAACTTGGAATGGTATAACCATAGCTGCCACAAGAAGCATAAAAATAAATCCAGACCATTTTCTCTTATTTCGGCAAAGTACCCATGCTGTCATTGATGAAAATAGAGACAATAAAGCCAAAGAAACGACCGTAATAAGTAACGAACTAAAAAAAGATTTCCAATAATTAAAGCTATCGTTGTGTATGACATTTTTAAAGTTTGTTAACATCTGCCCCCATTTATTAGGAATAGAAAGAGGACTGATTACAATATCTGCGCTTGTTTTAGCTGAATTTAAGACTACTAAAATAAATGGTGAAAGAATTATAATAGCAAGTATAATCCCAATAATTTCTCCAATCATAGTTCTTGTTTTTATCGACTTCATTATACTTCTACCTCCTTCTTCTTACTTATATACACCTGAGTTAGTGATACAACTGCTAATATGATAAAGAATATAACCGCCTTAGTTTGTCCAAGAGCGTATTGGTTTTTGCCGATTGCAGTATTATAAATATTAAGAGCTAAAAACTCCGTTGATTGAACAATATCTCCGTTTAGAATTCTACTAGGAGCACCATTAGTTATTGCTAAATTTAAGTCAAACTGTTTAAATGAATTAACCAATGTTAGAAATATACAAACTGTAAAAGTATTAGCAATCATTGGAATCTTAATTTTAAACAATGTAACCCAGCCACTTGCACCATCTACACTAGATGCCTCAAGAATATCTTGAGGAACATTTTGCAATCCTGTAACATAAATCATCATAATGTACCCCGCATATTGCCAAGTGCTAACTATTAGAATTGCCATCAATGCTAAATTAGGGTTTGTAAGCATAGACGCACTACCATTTATCACAACTGTGAATACCTTATTAAAGATAAACTGCCATACATAACCAAGCACAATTCCACCAATTAAATTTGGTATAAAGAAAGCTGCACGATAAAAATTTTTTCCTTTTACTTTTGATGTACAGAATAACGCTAATGCAAACGCTGCCGAATTTACAAGAATCATATTAACAACTGTAAAAATAAAAGTCACTATAAATGAATATACATAGTCCTCAGATTTAAACATACTGATATAATTGCCTAATCCAACAAATTCCGTAAACTTAATTCCATTCCAGTTAGTAAAAGAATAAAAAACACCGCATACAAATGGTACTAACACAGTTACAAAAAATGCAAATAACAATGGAAATAGAAATAAGATATTAATTATCATTCTGTGCTTCTTAGTTGGAAAACTATATAAGCCTAAGATTACTAATAAAGCGCCTACAATTAATATAGTTCCACGCATCGTGTTTTTATTACCAATAATATCTAGATATAGTGCAAAAGCCATAGCTAAAATGCCAACCAACATTACTCCGATTGAAAGCAATCTTTTTATATTTGTATTCATGCTTTTTCCTCCTAAACTTGAATGATTATTATAATCATTGTTGTAATTGCCCATACTTTGCGCTTATGCTTTCCCCCCTTTTAATATTTCACATGTACAAAAAATGCGATTAATATAGGTTACTCTATTTGTAAGTAACCTATATTAATTTATACTACAGTTATTATTTTGCCATATAATCTGAAACTGCTTTCTTCATTGCTTTTGTAAATCCATCTTTATCTAATTGGCCTTTAGCATATAATTCAAAAACAGGTCCTGTAGAATTCATTGCAATACCATCTTTCATATGTGTCCAATCCCATGCATAAGTTTGATTATTTTTAATATAATTGCTCTCACTCTTTGCTAGAGGTAAGTCTGGTTCAATAGTGCTTGTCTTAAATGGCGAAACCATTCCACTATCTTTTATCAAACATTTTTGGCCTTCTTCTGTAGAGACAAAAGCTTTAAGAAATTCTTTGCACGCATCTATTTTTTTACTATCTTTATAAATTCCCCAATAAGCTGGTGAATCTGCTAAAATACCTGGTGTATCTTTTGTAGTAAATGCTGGTGGCGCAATTCCGCAATCAAACTTCACATCATATGTTGCTAAAGAAGGATCTATCCAATTTCCTTGAGTAATAAAAGCAGTTTTTCCCTTTGCCCATAATGCTAACTGATCATCGTAAGTACCTGATATTAAAACAGTCTTGTCTGCATAATCAAATAATAATTTTACATAGTCAGCAAATTCCCCAAAACGATCATCGTCTAATTGTCCTTTATTCAACATATCAATATACTTTTTATCTTTTCTATCTAGTCCTTCTGATAAATAAGCACCCATAATATGATTACCAGTTGACCAGTACATCTGTCCTGATTCTGCTGCTACTGATGCAACCGCTTGAATACCTAGTTGCTCTTTCATTCCATCAATTTTTTTGAACGCTTCTTTATAAGCATTGATGTTTGTTAAAGTCTTTGGATCAATTCCAGCCTTCTTCAATATATCTGCATTATAAACTAATCCAATACCTTCAATAGCAAATGGAAATCCATACACCTTACCGTCATCACCCTTAAATGCAAAATCAGTATCTTTTACCCATTCTTGATCACTTAAATCTGTTAAATAATCTTTAAATGAAACATACGAATCTGGTCCAAACGCATATATATCTGGCATATTTCCTGCTGCTAAATAATTCTTTAACTGTCCATTAACATCTACTCCACCTCCAAGAGATTCAATATCTACCTCTTGTCCAGTTTTCTCTTGATATTTTTTTGCAAATTCTTTTAGTGGCTTGTCAATTTCAATTTTCGTATTTACGAAGCGAATTGCTTCACTATTCCCAGTTGATGTTTTAGAATCAGAACTAGCTTGACTCGAGCTACTTCCACAGCCTGATAAAGAACCAATTACCATAGTACTTGCAAGTAATGCTGCTAACACTTTTTTCCTCATATCTTTTCACCTCATATACATTTATTTAGATTAATATGATTTATATTTATATTATTATGCCTATCTTCGAGTCATTATGTTTAACGCTAAACTATATCATAAGATTAACATTGTTTCTTTTTTCTGTCAATCGTTTTCATAAGCATTTTTACCTCAATTATCTACATTTTTTATATTTACTATTATATCTAGCTAATTTAATAACTTAAAAATTCTTAGTACTTTTCTTTTGTTTATTCAAGTATTTAATGTCTAGTAAACCTAGTGATTAAACCTACTCTAAATACTTTACTTTTCTTATACTGAAAGGTCATAAAGTATCTTTTCCATACGTTAATTCTTATGATTAATGCATATGGTCTCATTGCAATAATATGTAATATATATTAATATTATCTATATACACTTATCTTCATAATAGTATATCGGTAAACTAGGAGGCAATTATGGTTACACTAAAAGATATCGCAGCTGAAGCTGGTGTCAGTATCATGACAGTATCAAATGTAATAAATGGAAATCATTCAAAAGTATCAAAAAAGACTATAGAAAAAATAGAAAAGATAATACAAAAATATAATTATGTTCCTAATCTAACTGCACGAAGCTTGACAGCTAAATCCTCTAAAATTATAGGAGTTATAGTTCCCATTAAGGGTTCGTTTAATAATTTGTTTAAAGATCCTTATATTAGTGAATTATTTGGCATTATACAAAATGTAGTTCGTGAAAACGGATACTATTTAATGGTTCGCTCAGTTAAGGATGTTTCAGATATATCTGCATTGCTTAAAAATTGGAATATGGATGGTGCTATATTTTTAATGCCTGACTATGACAATCTTATCTATTCAATATTAAAGGAAAATAAACTTCCAATGGTATTTCTAGATAGTTATTCAAAAATTGATAACATAATAAGTGTAGGTATAAATGATTATAAAGGCGGCTACATAGCTACTCGCTATCTTATAAACAATGGACATAGGAAAATTCTATTTGCAGGACCATGTCATAAAGATGGTGTTCCAATTCCTCAGATTATAAAAAGACTTGAAGGCTATAAAGATGCTTTATTAGAATCTAATATTGAGTTTAATGAAAGTCTCATAGTCGATGTAGAGCCTAACTACGAAGTTGGTATTAATTTAGGCAGGTCTATATGTAATAAAGAATTTGATGTTACTGCTGTATTTACAACGGCTGATATTATGGGAATTGGTATAATTGAAGGTGCTAAATTAAACGGAAAAATTGTTCCTAACGATTTATCAGTTATTGGTTTTGATAATCTTCTACCATCAGTTTATGTTACGCCAAAACTTACTACTATTTCTCAGGATATAGAGTCCAAAGCAACAAAAGCTGTAAATCTACTCATAGAGTATATAGAAAAGGGTTCTGTATCAAACAACAAAATAACTTTAGATGTAGAATTAGTCGAACGTCAATCTGTTGGACAATTATCTAATTTAAAATAACTGACAAACTTAGAAAACATCAAATAGTTCACGTTAAACTATTTATTTAGCTCATTTTTTAAATAAATCTGATGATTATAATGATTTTTGAAAATATAGATATCTGTAGAATCATGCATTATGCTTATTAGTACAAATGGCAATTGTTCTTATCAAACAATTGCCTACAAAATATTATAAATACACTTGTTTCTAACAAGATCATATATTTTATCTATCAGGCTTTTTCTTTAAGTATATCTCTAATAAGGATAGTAAGGGTACGGATAATATGGATAAGGTACTGGCGGAGCTATATAAGGTAACAAAGCTATTTCTGCCAAAGAAGCAAGTGGGAAATTTCTACGTCTGTAACGTCTAAATCTAGGCTTATAACCGTATCTTCCATATTGCCTTTGCTGATTAGAGTTTCCTTCATCCTCTTTCTCTGTTACATCTTCACCAATCAATACTGAAACATTATCTCCATCTACATTTTCAACAATTCCATCAAATGTACTTCCATCTGTCATTATTAAAGTTGCTCGGTAATACATGTATTTTTTGCAATTATCATATAGGTCTCTTAAATCTCTGTAGTTATCTTTTTCTACATCCATTCTTTAAACCATCTCCTTCCAAATATTATTCTATTCAAGAATAAGAAAGATTGTGATAATTTAAAGAATAAAATTATAGTATTTCATCTGCATTAACTTTTCTATAGCCCAAATTCCTCCATTCAAATATATAATCCTTACCATATATAGAATCATGTTTTATATTTTCATTCATCCCTTGCACTCCATTATTCATCGCCATATTTTCTTTACTAACATTCATAACATTATCTTTCATTGTCCCCGTTATATCTTCCATATTTTCATTATTCATCATGTGCTGATCAATAGAAAGCATTCCTTCAACTATTTTTTGTGCTTTATAACTTATATTTGAAACATCCCCTAATATAAAACCATGCATAAATGGAGGCCTTGGCATTCCTTTTGGCTGTATAGGTTTAATTAAATTAATATATCTATTTACCACTTCCGGTATTTTATCTTTTTCGATTAAAAGAAGCGGAGTATGTTTTCCCATATGAGCAAGTACTACACTAGCTATAATTTTCATTGGCTCATTAAGTTGTCCAAATGTAAAAGCATGACCTCCTCTATAATTTCGTCCCCATCCAAAATCAGTTTTCATATCATTATATCTAGAAAAATTTACTGCTATTTCGTAAGGATTTTCACCACCTATTCTGTCTACCTTTTTAACATTATCTAATCCTGATAAATAGTATTCAACATCTTTTGATATTGTTTTAGTTGAACCAATTATATAAATATTAATATCATTCATTTTCTTTATTATATCAATAGTACAATTAGGAATTCTATTTCTTTGTACAAATAGAATAGGATCTCCATGATGTGCAGACCAATACCCCGCAATAATTCCTTCTGAATAATCTTCCCCTGAAATTATAAGAATATTATTAAATTCTTTTCTTATCCTAGGTATTATGCATGCAGTCTCGTAATAATTACGACCTGATATATGCTTTGTTGTATAACCATGATCGTTTAATGCAAAAGATACATTTTTAGAAATATTACCGACTAAAATTACTTGTACTCCATTATACCCCTTAGGCGATAATCTCTCAATTTCTCCTAAGGTTTTTTCATTTAAACTATTACCATCAGTAAACAAAAGTGATGCATTAATTGGAAAATGGACTAAGGATGTTGCTGCAATTCCATCAAAAACTTCATCTTTATTGACTAAAATGACAGCATTGGGTTTCATATTATTAAAACCAATTTTAGATATTTCTATAGAAGTATCTAATTCATCATCAGCACAAATTCTAGTAGTATTTAGTGTAAAAGGACAACTTTTCAAAGCATCATTCATTGATTTTTCTCCTAAAACTTTTTAATATATAGTATGATTACAAGTTATATTTTGTCATGAAACAAAAAAGAAGCTAACCATTATGTAAATTATTGATTAACTTCTTTAAATATAATTTCCCTATAAAAGATGTAACCCACTCTATTGTTTTAGGATTATTGTCAACTTCTTAATTTCTTTCACAGCACTTTTCATTTTTACCACCTTTAAACATCATAATCATCATTAATACCCTCATTAACTTCATCTATATTACTTTTCTAATTGCTTCACTTTTTTGATAGCATTATAAGCATCTATAAGTCCATATCCTGATTGCTTATCCTTACCTTTGGACATAATATCCTTAGCAGTACTATCTAAAATATCTTCAATCTGACTTGGAGATAAATTAGGATCTTCTGCTTTAACCATAGCTGCTATTCCTGTTGCTACTGGTGCTGCCATACTTGTTCCATCCCATGCCTCGTAACCACCTGGAACTGTGCTTAATATTTCTACTCCTGGCGCTGAAACCTTTATACAATTACCATAATCAGAAAACGATGC
The DNA here is from genome assembly GCF_045310795.1 of Candidatus Clostridium helianthi. Taxonomy (NCBI): domain Bacteria; kingdom Bacillati; phylum Bacillota; class Clostridia; order Eubacteriales; family Clostridiaceae; genus Clostridium; species Candidatus Clostridium helianthi. The sequence continues at coordinate 169,492 of NZ_JBJIAB010000004.1, read as the reverse complement.
CTTTTTATAATTATAACTCATTGCAGCTACTGTAAAAGCTCCGTCTCCAGCTGGACTGATATTATTACTATCTTCATTATCATTACCAGCCGCAGCTACTACAAATGCGCCTTTACTCTTAGCATAACTTATTGCTTCTGCAATTGATTTACTCTTCTCATTAGCTCCAAAACTCAAATTAATTATATCAGCTCCGTTATCTGCAGCATACTTAATCCCCCTAACTATGTCATTTACCTCACCTTCGCCATTGCTATTTAATACTTTTATCGGAATTATTTTTACGTCTAATGTCCCATCAATTCCTGCTATACCAATATTGTCATTAGCATTTGCAGCTATTATTCCTGATACATGAGTACCATGACCATTGTCATCCATAGTATCAGAATTATTATCTACAAAATTATATCCCTTGCTCTTTAATACTCTATTTTTTAAATCTGGATGAGTATAATCTACTCCTGTATCTAAAACTGCTACTTTAATTTCTCTTTTTTGTTTTATTAGAGGCCATGCTTTATCTGCCTCTGTGTAGCTTATATCCCACTCATACTTATATCCAGGATCATTTACAGCTTTATTAGTATTTTCATTTATCTCTCCTAATTTAAAATCACTTTTTACTGGAGTCTTCTGTATTGGTTTTATTATTTTTATAATTTTAGGCTCATTGATTATTTTAATCCCTTTTATATCACCAATTTCATCTAAGATGCATTGTTCTAGGTCTCTTGGTGACACTAAGTTATGCTTATTATTATTTTTATCGACACTTATTATATCTTTCACACTACTTAGAAGGCTATCTAAATCACCGCTTCTTAGTGCTCTTACAAAATTGCTTACACTATTACTCGTACTATTCATGCCATTATTTTTAGGTAAGTAATCTGAAATAGAAACTAATGTAAATATTGAAGCTGCAATTATTATAAATTTAACTAACTTACTTCTCATAAAAACCTCCTTAAATCATAGTTACTTACTAATATCTTTAATTATGAACAATAATACCTTTTATAAACTTCATTTACCTAATTGTTAAATAATAATACATCATAATTGTGTCGATTTTGTGAAATTCTTTATTTTTTATTTGGAATTGGTATATATGTTACAAAAATAATTCTTCATCATAATTCTAAAAATATTACAAGAATTTTAGCCGTAGTTGTGAATTGTGAAATGTGCACTGTGAATTGAAATATGCATTATCTGCTTATAATAAATATCTTTAATATATATCTTAACTAAACGAAAAAGACTGATATACATTAATTTGCTATATACCAGCCTTAATTCTCATTTATTCTTTATTCATTTATAAGTTTCTTACGAACTTCATCTAAATTTACAGTTTTTAATGAGTCTGTAACTTCTATTCCCATTGCAACTACATTGTCTTTAACAATTAGATATGTTCCACTCTTGTCTATATTAAATTCCACATTTACTACATCTTTTCTGCCTGTAAAAGTAGTTACCTCATCTCCACTATTTGCATCATATATTATGAAAACTCCATCAGCCTTATCAAAGGAATTAAGATCTACAGAAAGCTTAGTCTTTATGCCTTTTTGCAAAACTGCTACAAGTGGTTCAAATTCATAACCAGTTCCCTTTATACTTAGATTTTGGGTGTCTCCTGAAATATTAGCTTTTTTAATTAACCTATCAGTAGAAACTTTACTTAAATCATCACCATATATACTTGGAGCTTGAGGAGTATTACTTGCTGAAGTTCCTGTACAGCAACTCATACCACTACTAGGAGCCGGAATTGATGAATCTGCTTTCGATGTATCAACTGAATCAAGATTATCTGTAACTTTAATTATCCCTCTTATCATTCCCATCCAACAGCTAAAGTTTATGTCTCCGTCCTTAGGTGTAAATTCTATAACATTTTCTCCAGATTTTAATGTTTTTTGTATGTTAAGTGATGGTACTACCACTGCATTATTACAAGAATTTATTTGGTTCCCTGTAATTATCCACTTAACAGGCATATCTTTTTGTACGTAAAATGCATTAGGAGTATATCCATTATTATCTGCGGTCATTCTAATTACTTGAACTCCATTTTCTATCGTTGCCTTGCCTATGTTGGCCTGCGCGGCTTGAGCTCCACCTCCGGAAAGATTTTGTGCTAGTGTGCTAGCATTAGGAATTCCAACTCCAGCAAGAGCTAATCCCCTATTCCCCATTATTAATCCAAGTACCACTACTAAAATCCCACTAAATTTTAAAAGTTGTTTCGTATATCCCTTGCTTAATAAACCTGATACAGCACCAAATATAAGCATCAAAGGAACTGTTCCGAGTGAAAATAAAAACATTGATATTGCTCCATTTATGGCACTTCCAGTACCTAATGCATAAAGCTGCATTGTCTGAAGTGGACCGCATGGCATTAACCCATTTAACATCCCAACTAAAAACGGAGCCTTAGGTTTATTTTTAATTTTGCAAGATGACCATGGCAGCTTAATATTAAGCTTTCTAAATAAAGAAAAGCCTGTCATATTTAATCCCATTATTACCATAAAGAATCCTGCAAATATTTGCAATCCAGCTTTTACATTAAGCGATAACGATAAAACAGAACCTAGCGCACCTACAATACCACCTATAATTGTATATGAGGTTACTCTTCCAGCATTGTATAAAATCGAAGGCTTCAAAGATTTAAATTTATTTTCTTTTTCATTTATAATGCTATTTTTAGATAAACTTTGTGTAAGCATTATTCCACCACACATGCCAACACAATGTATAGATGTAAGCATTCCAACAATAAATAACACTACATAAGATGCATTATTCAACTTAGCACTCATATCAAATCCTGCTGTTGAATTGCCAAGAAGTAAGACTGCTGCTGCTATAACTAAAAAGCCTGCAAATTTTAAGCTAACCGAATTTTTTGTACTATAACCTGCCTTATTAATAGCTTCTTTTAATTGTTCCATACTGCAAAGCTTGCTATCATATTCAACAGTTACTTGCTGTGCACTGTAGCTAGCCATAGCATTTAAAACTCCATCAATTTTCATTAAAGCTCTTTCCACTCTATTTTCGCAAGACGTACATGTCATATCATAAACTTTAATATTCTCCCTCTTAATACTCATAATCTCCTCCTAATAAATCGCTGCTTATTATAAACAGTGATGCATTTTAAATCATAACTCAAATTACATATATAGATTATAATATAAAGTTATGAAGATTTTATGAGGATATAAAAAAAGTACAGAAATTCTTCTGCGCACTTTTATAAACATATTTGAATAAACTCCATATACCTCTCTTTCCAAATATGACTTCAAAACTTCTGTTACACTTTTCTCATCTCCAATTACTAAACTATTATAAATAATTTTCACCCCATATAATTTCTCCCTAATATTACATTATCATATACTTAATAAATTGACATAAAGTTATAAATTTTATGTGTAAAAAATAATATACCATTTGATAAATTTATTAAGATAAATTTCCAATATAACTATTAACTTCATAGTATTAGCTAAATAATTTGGGGCATATTAAGATTATAAAGAAGTTAACAGTTAAGCATTAAATATTCAAGAATGAATATGCCTTCTCAATATAGAGTCAAAAGACTTAACTTGAGAAATAAAGATGCAATCCTATAGTTAGAGTTTTCTATTATTGATTAGTTATTGTAGGGTTACGCGAAAATTGCAATTTGTTAGTCTGTTGCAATAAGGTTTGATTGTTATTTTCTTTATTTAAGGACTGTAGATAAACTTATTGTATGATAGGTTTATCTATAGTTTTTTGTCTTTATGAATATTTAAACAATAATTTATGATAAGATTCTTTGCATAATACTTAACACTATTTGGGCTCTCAAAATTGCTTTAGATATTAAAATTTAATTTTATGCAGCCATTAAGTAGTTTATCTATTATTTAGTCTTCTCTACTCTCTGACCCCTGATGTTTCCTATAAATATTTATATATTTTCATATTTATATAGAAAAAAATGTTTATAGGAATATATAAACATATATTTATTTTTATATTTTTTCATATTTTTACATAAAACTATTAATCTATAAATATCTAAAAATATGAAAATTTCTTTCTATTATTGAATATAGATAGCTGAATATCTACATCATCTCTAAAAGAGCTCTTAAAAATTAGAATAAATTCTTTTAAAAGCATTTCATTTTTAAAAAAATCCTAGCTGCAATCATGCCGCTAGGATTATATATTTTAAATAATATTGTAGATTATTAAATAGGGTGTCTCTTTATTTGATTGAACTTATCTTACTTTTTATTACAATTTGTCACAAATTATTTTTATGCTTCCATAAACATCTTCATGTCGTCTTCTACATTAGTGATTCCGCCAATTCCAAAGTTATCTACTAATACTTTAGCAACATTTGGTGAAAGGAATGCTGGAAGTGTTGGTCCTAAGTGAATGTTCTTAACACCTAAGTGTAATAATGATAATAATACTATTACAGCTTTTTGTTCATACCAAGCTATGTTGTATGATATAGGTAATTCATTTACACTCTTTAATCCAAATACTTCTTGAAGTTTAAGTGCTATAACAACTAATGAATATGAATCATTACATTGTCCTGCATCTAATACTCTTGGAATTCCTCCAATATCACCTAAGTTTAATTTGTTATATTTATATTTAGCGCAACCTGCTGTTAATATAACTGTATCCATTGGTAACTTTTGTGCGAATTCTGCATAGTAATCTCTTGATTTAGCTCTACCATCGCATCCTGCCATTACAAAGAATCTCTTTATAGCACCAGATTTAACTGCATCTACAACCTTATCTGCTAAAGCTAAAACTTGGTTATGAGCAAAACCTCCAACTATTTGTCCTTTTTCTATTTCAGTAGGTGCTTTACATTTTTTAGCCATTGCTATAACTTTTGAGAAGTCCTTTGTTCCATCAGCTTTAGGTTCAATATGAGGACATCCTGGCATTCCTGTAGCACCTGTTGTAAATAATCTTTTCTTATAAGAATCCTTTGGTATAACTATACAGTTTGTAGTCATAAGGATTGGTCCATTGAATTTTTCAAATTCTTCTTTTTGTTTCCACCATGCATTACCATAGTTTCCTGCAAAATGACTATATTTTTTAAATTTTGGATAGTATTGCCCAGCAAGCATTTCTCCGTGAGTATAAACATCTACTCCAGTACCTTCTGTTTGCTCAAGTAACATTTCTAAGTCTCTTAAGTCATGTCCTGAAATTAATATTCCTGGATTAGTTCTAACTCCAATATCTACTGTTGTTATTTCTGGATGTCCGTAGCTTTCAGTATTAGCTTTATCAAGTAATGCCATACCATCTACACCAAATTTACCTGCTTCTAATGCAAGTCCAACATAATCATCAACTGTTAATGTATCATCTATTGTAGCAGCTAATGCTTTTGCCATAAATGCATGAACTTCTTCATTATTATATTTTAAGTTCATAGCATGCTTCATGTAAGCAGATAATCCTTTTAATCCATAAGTGATAAGTTCTCTTAAACTTCTTATATCTTCATTTTCAGTTGCAAGAACTCCAACCTTTTCTGCTTTTTCATCAAATTCTATTGTATTGTCAGCTGTCCAAGTAGCTGCTTCTGGCATAATCATTTCTGTAGTTTGCATTCCGAATATTTTCTTGAAGAAACCACCAGTTACTTTTACTTCTCCAACTTTACCACCAGAGCTAATTACTTTAGCTTTTAATTCTTCTCTTAATTTTAAAGTTTCTTTAACTCTATCTAAAATAGAATCTCTATCAAAATTAGCGTTTGTAATTGTTGTAAATAAGTTTTCTGTTATATATTTATCAACTTTACTATCCTTAACTCCAACTTTTCTTCCTTCATTACTTACTATAGCTAGTCCTTTAGTTACATATATTAATAAGTCTTGAGCCTTTGCTACATACTCATCCTTACCGCATACCCCTACTTTAGTACAGCCCTTACATCCAGCTGTTTCTTGACATTGATAACAAAACATTGACATATTATGTCCTCCTATTTCCTATTTTTCTTTTTATATAAATAATTAATAATTTCTTGTTAATCTCTCTTAACTTTGACAATTTAGAGTTTACTATATTGCCAGTATCACTTCTGTAACATACGTTACTAAAATAAAATTAATATTTTTTAATTTCTATATTAGCTCTGTGCTACAGATATATATTACTAAAATACTCTGTTTAAATCTGTAACAATGGTTACGTAATTTAAAAAATAGAAAGACAAATAATATGATTTAAATCAATATTCAAAATATTAAATTATAAGATATTAGTTCTTGTAATATTCAATATTGAATTCAAAACAAAAAGGTTATATTTAAGAACAAATTTCTATCTTAAATATAACCTTCATTTTATTTTAATTTAAGACATGGCCCATGACCCGTAGCTATAAAGTTAGGCTTTAACTTTTTTAAAGTTTCTTGCAAATCTTTCAGCTTATTATTATCTGGTATTTGTTCTGGCTTAATGCTGTTTACTTCTGTATTCCAGTCAGATTCTTTTATTGTTCCTATTTCTTTTCCCAATGCAAACATCAAATCACTACTAAAAAATATCTCACGTTTATTTTCTATAACTAATAATCCATCCCAAAGATGCATTTCCGAAGGGTAATTGATGAACTCTAATTCATAATTATCAGTATTTAAAGTTTCCTCTGCTTTCTTAGTAATAATTTCTGCTTTTATTCCAAAACCATTTAACTGACGCGCTGTAACTTCAGAGCAAATTGTTTTAGCTTTAGGGAAATGTTCTAATATTAATGATAGACCTCCACATTCATCCGCCTCAAAATGTGAAATAAAAATATACTTTAGCTCTTTACCATTAAGTACCTCTTTTAATTCTGGCACCAAAGCTTCTGCCTGCATAACGTTCCCTGTATGAACTAATAATGGTTCATTCCCTAATAACAAATATTGATGAAATGTAAGGTTAATTGGTTCAACATAGCTATTAAATTGGTATAAATCTTTACTTATAAATGTCATATTATAAAAAACAACTCCTTTTCTCTCTTATTGAATGTGCCTTATTTCTTTGTGATACCTATTCTCCATATTTCAGGTCCCTGCTCTAAATATTTCCACTCAAAGTGTTCTGGAAAGTTAACTATAAACTGCTGATAAAGTGGACGAGGATCGTGATCATTTATAAGCTCCATTGTTTCACCTTGTTCAAGCTCTTCAAAAGCTTTAAATATAATCTCCTTTTTATGACCTCTTTCATAAATTCTAACATCTATACTAACAGCAAAACTTGACATAATTAATTCCTCCCTTAATATCATTATCTAAACTTCTTCTTAGATGATAATATTATAACCATTGTGCTGAATTTTTAGCGTGATTTATATCACATTGTCAGTAACTTTTGCTTTTATATGTATAATATCTTAATCCTCTACTAAAAATATTATTGAAAATATTTGATAATATTTTACTGTATGAAAAAGACAGCAAATTAATGAGCTTAATACCTCTTTAATTTGTTGTCTTTCTAAATTTATATATATCTGATTTATTTTACTCTATTTAATTACTGTCATACCACCCATATATGGTTGCAATGCAACTGGAATATTTACAGATCCATCCTCATTTAAGTTGTTTTCTAAAAATGCAATAAGCATTCTTGGTGGTGCAACTACTGTATTATTCAATGTATGCGCAAAGTACTTACCATCTTTACCATCTACACGGATTTTTAAACGACGAGCTTGTGCATCCCCTAAATTAGAACAGCTTCCTACTTCGAAGTATTTCTTTTGTCTTGGAGACCATGCTTCTACGTCTACTGATTTTACTTTTAAATCTGCTAAATCACCTGAGCAACATTCTAAAGTCCTCACTGGTATATCTAAAGAACGGAATAGATCTACTGTATCTTTCCACATTTTATCATACCAAGTCATGCTGTCTTCTGGCTTACATACAACAACCATTTCTTGCTTTTCAAATTGATGAATTCTGTATACTCCTCTTTCTTCTATACCATGTGCCCCTTTTTCTTTTCTAAAGCAAGGTGAATAACTAGTCAAAGTTTGAGGAAGTGAAGTTTCTGGTAATATTGTATCTATAAATTTACCAATCATAGAATGTTCACTTGTTCCTATTAAGTATAAATCTTCACCTTCAATTTTGTACATCATAGCATCCATTTCAGCAAAACTCATAACTCCAGTTACAACCTGGCTACGAATCATAAAAGGTGGAATACAATATGTAAATCCTCTATTTATCATAAAGTCTCTTGCATAAGAAATTACAGCTGAGTGAAGTCTAGCTATATTTCCCATTAAGTAATAGAAACCATTACCTGCTACTTTTCTAGCACTATCTAAATCAATACCACTTAATTTTTCCATAATATCTGTATGGTATGGAATTTCGAAATCTGGAACAACTGGTTCCCCAAACTTTTCTACTTCTACATTTTCGCTATCATCTTTACCAATTGGAACACTTGGGTCTATTATGTTTGGAATAGTCATCATGATAACTTTAACTTTTTCTTCTAGTTCTCTTTCTTTAACGTCTAGCTCTGCCATTCTTTCTGAATCGGCATTAACTTTTTTCTTTATTTCCTCGGCTTCTTCTTTTTTACCTTGAGCCATTAATCCACCAATTTGTTTTGATAACTTATTTCTATCAGCTCTTAAAGCTTCTACTTCTTGCTTAACTTTTCTAAGTTCAATATCTAAAGCTAATACTTCATCTACTAACCCCAACTTATTATCTTGAAACTTATTTTTTATGTTTTGTTTAACAATCTCTGGATTTTCTCTTACGAATTTAATGTCTAACATTTTTTTCCCTCCTGATTAAATATATATATTATTATTTCAAAAAATAAAAAAACCATCCCAATATATAATTGGGACGGAATAATCCGCGTTGCCACCCAAATTGCTGGTTAATATTACAACCAGCCCCTCGACACTAGTATTATATAGGTTACTAACCTTTGCATTTATCACGCACAGCTCCAAAAGTGGAAAGATTTAACCTTTCACCGATTCGCACCACCCATCGGCTCTCTGAAGAAATTTATAAATCGTAGTTTTTATCATCGCTGTTTTTTATAACTATTAATTTGTTGCTATGTATATTATATATATATTTATGTTAATTTTCAAGTATATGTTTATATTTAACTTAATAACTAGTTTTGGAATTATATTGGCCAGTTATAATATACTATAAATTTCTTATTAAAGTCTACTAAAAAAATTAAGGTGAGAAGATTTATATAAAAACTCTTCTCACCTTAAATAAATATTATAAATATACCCTTAAAAATTTTACGATAATATATAATTATACTATCGTAAAATTTTTCACTTACTTTGAATTACTATAGCATATGAATATATAAAACTAGATATACATTTTTGCTTCTATATTTTCGTTTATCAGTTAAAATCAATTCTATTAGAATTCTAACAGATAGTTATACATTCGTTAACAAACTTTAACCCTTCTTTTATATTCCTATGCTTTAGCACCTTTATATCAAATCCAAATACTTTATAAATTAACTGTACGCAATATCCGATTCCAATGGCAGTGACTAACGTTCCAATTCCGACAAAACCGCCTAGAATCCATCCAATAATTAGCGCTCCCGCTTCTATAAATAGTCGTATTATTCCAATTGGTTTACCTGTACGCTTAACTAATGCAATCATAAGACCATCTCTAGGACCACATCCCATTTCACATCCAATATACAAATAGCTTCCTAAAGCTGTAACAAATAAGCTTCCAATTAACATTATTATGCCTGTATATATGTTATTACAAACTGGAATGATTTTAGAATGTATTATTAAATCCATAAAACATCCAATCACTATCATATTCGCTATAGTTCCCATCCCAACTTTAAGCCCTAAAATACTTGTAATTGCTACTATTATTATTCCAACTATAATGCTTGCCTGTCCAATAGTTAAACTAGTTACATTTGTTAATCCTTGGTGAAATACATCCCATGGACTTAATCCTAGATTTGAATTAAGAGCCAACACAGTTCCTAATGCGCATAATAAAAATCCGAATGTCATTCTAATTATAAGTGCTAATAATTTCTTCATACTTCTCCTTTAATTTTCAAAATTATTTTTGGAATTATAGGCCAAATTACTTTCAATAATTCCATTAACTTAAATAATAGTTTCACGTGTGCAAAGCTTATTATAAGCTAATCTTTTAACTAATAGTCAGTTTACATCAATTCAATAAAATATTCAATTCATTTTTTAATTTAAATCATAATTATTATTGAAATAAATTCACTAAATACTAATACTGAATACTGCTACAATCTCTTTTGTAAGAAACTATCTCAAAACAAAGCAAATCCTAAACAATGTTATTAAAAATGTTAATATTATAATACACGAATTATCCTACGTTTTATTTTCCATAGTAATATGTATAATAATAAAATTAAAACTAAATTTAAGTTTATTAAAGCTCATGTTTAGCAACTTTAGGCAATTTAAATAATTTTATCTTTATTTTTTCTTTATATTAGATTAAAATTATTATTAAGCAAAAATAACAATATAGTTAAGAGGGAATACTACTTCAAGTAAATATTCTTTTCTTAATTTAAATACACTTATAAGTGAGGTAAGACTATGTCAAACGAAATAAATTCTTCTAATTTTATAAGAAATATCGTTGTAGAAGATCTAGAAAGCGGAAAGCATAAAGAGATAATTACTCGTTTTCCACCAGAACCTAACGGTTACTTACATATAGGCCACGCTAAATCAATTCTTTTAAATTTTGGTTTGGCTGATGAGTTTAAAGGAAAAACTCATTTAAGATTTGATGATACTAACCCTGTTAAAGAAGATACAGAATATGTTGAATCAATTAAAGAAGATGTACAATGGCTTGGTGGTCATTGGGATGAACTTTTCTTTGCATCTAACTATTTTGACGAAATGTACAATAGAGCTGTTCTACTAATAAAAAAAGGTGAAGCTTATGTTTGTGACTTAACAGCTGAAGAAGCTAAAGAATATAAAGGTACACTAACTCAGCCTGGTAAAGACAGCCCTTATAGAAATAGATCCGTTGAAGAAAATTTAGATTTATTTGAAAGAATGAAAAATGGTGAATTTGCTGACGGCGAAAAAGTTCTTAGAGCTAAAATAGACATGGCATCACCAAATATAAATATGAGAGATCCTGTTATATATAGAATATCTCATTCTACTCATCACAATACTGGTGATAAATGGTGCATATACCCAATGTACGATTTTGCTCATCCATTAGAAGATGCTATTGAACATGTTACACACTCTATTTGTACTTTAGAGTTTGAAGATCACAGACCACTTTATGACTGGGTAGTAAGAGAATGTGAAATGGAAGCTACTCCAAGACAAATAGAATTTGCAAGATTAAATATGACTAATACTGTTATGAGTAAGAGAAAATTAAAGCAATTAGTTGATGAAAAAGTTGTTGATGGATGGGATGATCCTAGAATGCCTACTATTTCTGGACTTAGAAGAAAAGGATGTACTCCTGATGCGCTAAGAAATTTCTGCAGCGCTATCGGTGTTGCTAAGGCTAATTCTGTTGTTGATTCCCAAATGCTAGATTATTTTATAAGAGAGGATTTACAACTTAAGGCGCCATTGTCTATGGCTGTGCTAAATCCTTTAAAGCTTGTAATAACTAATTATCCTGAAAATGATACAGAAATGCTTTCAATAGAGAATAATGCAAAAGACGAAACTCAAGGTACAAGACTTGTTCCATTCTCTAGGGAACTATATATTGAAAAAGAAGACTTTATGGAAAATCCACCAAAGAAATACTTCAGATTATTTCCTGGTAATGAAGTTAGACTAAAAGGAGCATACTTTGTTAAATGTAATGAAGTGATCAAGGATGAAAATGGTGAGGTAATAGAAATTCATTGTACTTATGATCCAGAAACAAAGAGTGGTTCTGGCTTTACTGGCAGAAAAGTTAAAGGAACAATCCATTGGGTAGATGCGAAAACTTGTCTTCCTGCTGAATTCAGGTTATATGAACCTTTAATTTTAGATGATGCACCAGAAAATGAAGGAAAACACTTCCTAGAACAAATTAATCCAAACTCATTAGAAATATTACAAGGTTTTATTGAACCAACTGCATTTAAAGATGCTAAACCTCAAGATAAATTCCAAATGGTTAGAAATGGTTTCTTTAATGTAGATACTAAATATACAACTGATGATAAATTAGTATTTAATAGAATAGTACCATTAAAATCATCATTTAAATTAAGCTAATAATAAAAATAAATTAAGGCAGATGAATCTTATATATTAGATTTCTCTGCCTTAATTTATTTTTACCCTCCTAATCCAGATAATTTTATATAAAACTATCTGATCAAAATTTTTTATGCCACTTAAAAATTCTTCATCATTTTCATTATAACTAAACCATAAATTCCACCTAATTTTCTATATTTCGCTAAAAGCCAACATTTACTATTAAGTTGATAAATTACATTTCGATAATAGAGTAAGTTTATATATTAGGGGGAATGCAAATGATTATAAAATCTACAAAAAAGACAAAAGGCTTACCTATAAAAACAAAACTTATTTTAGTAATGATCTTATTGCTGAGTACACCTGTACTTGTACTCGGATTAGTAAGTTATTATGTAGCAAGAGCTGAACTTGAAAATAGCGGGAAGGTTTTATTAAAAAATAGCGTAGAAATGACATTACAAGTTATTGATGCAAATCAAAAGCTTGTAGATCAAGGAAAACTATCTCTTGATGACGCTCAAGAAAGAGTTAGAGAATATATGCTTAGCGAAAAACAAGCGGATGGTACAAGAAAAATCAATCAAAATTTAAGCTTAGGTAAAAGTGGTTATTTGTTAGCTTATACTCAAGATGGAGTTGAAGCAGTTCATCCCAGTTTAGAAGGCAAAAGCGTGCTAGATTATAAAGATAAAAAGACTGGTGCACTATTTGTTAAAGATCAAATTAAAGTAGCCAATGATGGCGGAGGTTATCTAACTTATTGGTGGACACTTCCTAATTCAGATAAGATTTCAGACAAAATAACTTATCAAAAGACTGATCCGCATTGGGGATGGGTAGTTTGTGCCGGTACTTATATGAATGATTTTAATATTGGTTCAAATAATATTCTTATTACTACTTTGATTATATTATTGTCAGTAATTATTTTAGGTTCTGCAGTAATTATGATATTTGCAAAACACATATCTGCTCCAATTAGAGAAATTAGTGACGCTGTAGATACTGTAGCTTCAGGTAACTTGAATATTAAAGCCATCAAAATCAGAAACAGAGATGAAATTGGTAATCTAAATAATTCCTTTAATATAATGGTTAGAAATGTTAACGATTTTATAAGTTCAGTTAAAGATTCAATTAATGTTGTTTTTGATTCTTCTAAATTGTTAGATGAAATTGTCGCTGAAAATACAGCTTCTATTAATGAAGTATCAGATTCTGTTGAAGAGATTGCTAAAAGTTCAAATGAACAGGCTAAAGAAACTGAAAACGGAGTTATAAGAGTTAAGAATTTATCAGAGAAAATAGATTTAGTTACAAAACTAACAATAGAAACTAACGATATTGCAATTAAAACAACTAATATTAGCAACAGAGGTTTAGAAGCAATTGATTTACTTTCAAAAAAATCAATCGAAAATAACAAAGCCACTGAAAAAACTAGCGCTATAATAATGGAAGTAGATAAAACTTCTATTGAAATTGGATCTATCACTGAGGCAATAAGTCAGATTTCAGAACAAACAAATTTATTATCTTTAAATGCTGCTATAGAAGCTGCAAGAGCTGGTGAGCAAGGAAAAGGCTTTGCTGTAGTCGCTGAAGAAGTTAGAAAATTAGCTTCTCAATCTTCAATGTCTGCTTCAAAAGTTAAAGAATTAATCAATGGAATCCAAGATAAATCAAAGGCTGCTGTAAAAGCCATTGAAGACGGAAAGCTAATAGCTAAGGAGCAAAATAATTCTGTAATAGACGCTAAGGATATATTTGTTGAAATATTAAAATCTGTAGAAAAGATTACAAACGATATGAAAAACCTAAAAACTTATAGCCTTGAGATGGAAAACGAGAAAAATGAAATAGTTGAGGTTTTAGAGACTCTTTCTGCTTCAACTGAAGAAAGCTCTGCTGCAACTGAACAAATTTCTGCCACAACTGAGCAGCAACTAGCAAGTGTAAATCAAATAGCTAAACATACTCAAGACTTAAATAAACTTGCAGAAAAGCTTAGAGATGCAGTTAATGCATTTCAAGTTTAAATGAATTAAGTTCAAACTTTCCCATAAAATTAAAAAGGCATAGTGTTTGGAGTACGTCCAACCTATACCTTTTGCTTATGGTTTATATATTTAAAAATTTATCAAATCTGTTTCTTGTATTTTCTTCACCTATGATTTGCATTATAGTATAAATGTCAGGTGAATTAGTTCTATGAGTTAGTGCTGCTCTAACTGCTCCTGCAACATCCGAAATCATACCTTTATATTGATCTGGATTTGCCTTAAATTCTTTTCTATTAGCGCAATAGCCAAGTCTAATTCCTATTTCCTTTAAGTCATCAAACCAAGCTTCTTGACTTTCTACATCAAATTTAAATTCTTTCTTGTAAGTTTCTACTATTTCTTTTGCTGCTTCTAATGTAACTCCCTTTGGAAGTTCAATTTGTTCTGCTGATTCCTTATAGAATAGTTCATCAAAGAAATAAAAAATCTTATCTTTTACTTCATCCCATTTTGCAAAATCTTTTCTTGGTTTTGGACCTTCTTTATCTATATTGAAGATTTCCTTTGCCATAGTTTCATTTTCTGTAACTAATTTATACATTTCTGCATCAAATTCCTTAGCCCATGCTGTATAGTAATCATAAACATCAGAAGCCTTCATAGCAGCTATTCTATCTTTTGATACATCGTTTAATTTAACTAAATCAAATAATGCTCCACTCTTACCCATTTTTTCTAAATGGACTTCAAATTCATGATAATCAGCCTTAGGATTTTCAGCTCTCCATTCTTCATAAGTAGAGTTAACTATGTTAAGTAAATATTCTATTACAGTTACCACTGGGAATCCAACTTCTTTGTAGTAAGAAACAGCAGCTTCTGCATCCTTTCTCTTTGAAAGCTTTCTCTTTGATCCACCATCTTGTTTCATTATTGTTGGAATATGAGCATATCTTGGTGCTTCAAAACCTAATACTTCAAATAATTGAACGTGTATAGGAAGTGATGATAACCATTCTTCTCCTCTTATTACATCTGTTGTTCTCATTAAATAATCATCTATAGCGTGAGCAAAGTGATAAGTTGGAAGTCCATCTCCTTTAATAAGTACCACATCTTGATTATTTTCTGGGAATGATATATCCCCCTTAATTAGATCGTGGAACTCAACTCTATTTTCAGGATTTCCTGGAGATTTTAATCTTATAATATACTTTTCTCCATTTTCAATTCTCTTTATAGCTTCATCTTCAGTTATATTTCTGAATTTTGCATATTCGCCATAGTAACCAGGAGTTATTTTATTAGCTATTTGTCTTTCTCTAAGTTCAGCTAATTCTTCTGGAGTACAGAAATCTGGATAAGCTAAACCTTTTATAAGTAAATCTTTCGCAAAAGTATTATATATTTCAGCTCTTTGACTTTGTCTGTATGGACCATATTCACCTTTAGAAGTATCCTCTCCTGTCATACCTTCGCTAAAGTCCATACCAAAGTTATGCATTGTAGCTATAGTATCTTCTATAGCACCTTCTACTTCTCTTTTCTGATCAGTATCTTCTATTCTTAAATAAAAAACCCCTTCACTTTGACTTGCTAATCTTTCATTTATTAATGCAGCAAATACACCACCTATATGTTGAAATCCAGTTGGACTTGGCGCATATCTTGTAACTCTTGCACCAACTTTCAGATTTCTCTTTGGATATTTTTCAATATAATATTCGGTTGTATGTTCAACATTTCCAAATATCATATCTGCTATTTTTTCAAAACTCATTATTTGTATCTCTCCTTATCATTCTTCCTTACAAGGTATTATTAGCCCCTTGCTATGGCAATTTATTTATAAGATACATTATGTTTGTAATGTATCTTAATTAAACTTATTAACATTCTTTATCATAAATGTATTATAATCTCATCAACTTTTTTCTTCTCCATTAATGGAATCTCATATTCTATAAAGGTTAAATCAATTCCAGAAACATCATCAGGCAGTGCTGGTGATACTACAAAATTATAACAATAATGTTCTCCTGACCCGCATCCACTTTTCATCCTACAATTATATTCTTCTCCTATAAACAGTTCAAAGCTGCTATGCTTTGATTTGCAATTTGAAGAATCACTTATATCATTCCTATCTATATTAAAATTTATAAGACTTGCATTTGAGTACTGACGAATGAAGGTTACATAGAAAAGGCTATCATCTTTCTCAGTTATCTTTAAAATCTGTAGATTTTTTCTAAATCCATCTGGTTCAACTACTGGCTTATATGATGATTCATTCCATAGTGAACTGAATACTGATTTTAATTGGTTCTCATATAAATTAAACTTTTCTGCCCATTTTGAGATATACTCAAATGGTGGATAACCTGGATTATTATTTGATATATCCTTGCGTTTTCTTATTAATTCACAAATCTGCTCATCGATTCCACCTATTTTTTCTTCATAATGGTCAGTTGGACGTTTAAATGGGATTAATTCCATGTTGGCACCTCCTAAGAAACTTTCTTAATCTTAAATTATTATTTTATCTTTAATTAGAATTTTTCCTTAGTTTTTAACATAAAAAAGCCTTTCATCCTAAAATATACTTAGGACGAAAGGCTGACTTCCGCGTTACCACCTAAATTGATTAATTTAAACATACTAATTTTAAATTTCAAATACGTTTGATTTAACCCTCTTAATTATCTTTAAGGGAATAACCCCATAAATATACTACGCTTTAAGGCATATACCTTATGCTTTTTATTTATTACTCCAAAGCTTCCTTCAATAGTTTTAAATTCTAGGATTACACCCTCCCTAGATCTCTTATAATTAAAATTCTATTTACTCTTCTTTTTCATTGCACTTTTCTATATTTATATTTTATATAGTATTTACAAAATACAAATCAATTATACATTTTGAAAATGCTAATGTAAAGACAATTTATCTTATTATAACAAAAAATGCAATTATCTTAACGTACTACACCCTTTTTACATTCCAGGCATTTGCGACATGTTTGACATATTATTTATTATTTCAGGATTAACCATTCCAAATATCATTGCAATATGTGCAACAACTAGAAATCCTCCAATAAGTATAAAATGAATTTTTGCTTTTTCCCTTGATGTTCTATTCTTAAAGATTAACCCTAGTTCCATTAGAGCAATCGGCAAAAGGAAGATAACGCCGCTTAAATAAAATCCAACTGCCAATACGTCAACCCAAGTATGCCATCCACCAGTATTTGTTAGAGGGATTACAGCATTTACTAATAGGTAAATGAATATTCCTGTAAAATAAATCCCATCAAATATACCAACAACCTTATTTAAAGTTCTTAACCAACCCTTTTGTACATTGTTAAAAATAATGAAAAATTCAGTAATTGTAAGTGTTTCCGCACAGATAACTGGTATTGCCATAAAAATAATTAAATTCCAAGGTTGATTATCTGCTAATAGTGACATGTAATGTGTCATATTCATAATTATTTCCTCCATATAATTTATCTAATTTTCATAATCTATATTACAAAATTAATATGAAGATTTTATGAAGATATCTAGAACAAATTTATAGAAATGTAGAATTCTAAATAGTCTCAGCATATAATATCTAAAGTAATTAATTAAAGTGATAAGATGAGATACATTTTAGATATTAAAGAGTGCGAATTTTTAGGAAAAGGTAAGGAAGGTGCTGTTTATTTAACTCCAGAAGGGTATGCCTTAAAAATATTTTATAATAAAAAGAAAGCTAAAAACGAAGCTGATCTGCTTGAAAAAGTTAATGGTAGCAGATTCTTTCCGAAAGTATTATTTATTGCTAACAACATGATTTTAAGAGATTATGTTGAAGGTGATAATCTAAGTTCTTATATAAAGAAAAATGGATTATCTTATAATCTATCTATCGAAATAATAAATCTTATAGAAGAGTTTAAAACTTTAAAATTTACAAGACTTGATATAAGAGATGCCCATATATTTGTTAACAAAAATGAGCAAATTCAAGTTATAGATCCAAGAAAGGTTTTTGTAAAAAAGACTCCTTATCCTAAGGAGATTATTAAAGTTTTAGTAAAATCAAATGTTTTTGAGGACTTCTTAAAACATGTTTTAAGTTATAAACCTAAGCTTATTAAATACTGGATTGATGGATATAATTACTTTAAATATACATCTAAAAAAGTGATACGCATTGATATGTTTGCTTCTTAAATTTTAATTTAAATTAATCTTCCTAATAGCTCCATTAAGTATATTATAACTCTGAATTTATTCGTTTTATAATATACTTAATTTTAGGCTTAAGTTAAATTCTTAGCTTTTTTTCTTTTAATGTATAGTACAATCACTATTCCTAATACCATTCCAATAATACTTATCAATTGTGCAATTCTTATATTACCAAGCATTAAGCTGTCTGTTCTTAATCCTTCTATAAATACCCTTCCTAAAGAATATAGCGTTATATAGCTTGCTACTACAACACCATCCTCATTATTTTTCTTTTTATATAGAATTAATAGCAAAATCAAACAAATCACAATGTTCCAAATTGATTCATATAAAAATGTTGGATTGTAGTAACTGCCTTCAATATACATGCCTTTCTGTATAAAGCTTGGAAAATGGCTTATAAATGAATGTGAAACTTCTCCACCATGCGCCTCTCCATTCATAAAATTTCCCCATCTTCCAATTGCTTGGGCCAAAATAATTGATGGTGCTGCTAGATCTAAGTATTTTAGCATATTTAATTTCTTTATTTTAAAGAATATGTAGGTAGCAATAAACCCACCAATTAGTCCTCCATGAATAGCTAATCCACCTTTTCTAATATTAAAAATATCTATCAAATTGTTTTTATAATTTTCAAATTCAAATATTACATAATATGCTCTTGCACCAATAATTGCAGTAGGAAAGGCAACAAAAAAGCAATCTAATATTATGTCAAAGTCTATTCCTTTCTTTTTACAATTATAGTTTGCTAATATTATAGCTAATATTACTCCAAGAGCTATTAATATACCATACCACCTAATTTCATAGGTTCCAATTTGAAATGCTACCAGATTCATAAAACACCGCCTCTTCCCTTAAACTTATATATTTTCTAAAAATCTACTTCATAGAAGTTTGCCTTAAACCATTAAGTAATATTATAACTGAAATAATTTCGTAAAGAATCATTTATATTGATTTGAACTTATATATTATAGCATTTATTTTAAAATATAACTGTAAAATTTATGTTACTATAAAAATTAATGCATACCCAGCAACTTTTAAAGGTGTCAGGTATGCATTCTTTATATTTTTAAATACAGACTTTATTTTCAAAGATTTCTTATCCTGCTAGACTTCAATCTTTGCTATTGAAGTTTTCACTGATACACCATCAATACGATCAAGCTGCTCTGTAAAATCATTTATTGTTTCTTCTGATTCTCCTGTAAGAGCTATGGATATAACTGATAACTCATCAGCAAAAGGTATTCCCATCCTTCCTTTTATGCTTCCTCTAAATGATGCTACTACATCATTAAATTCATCTTGTACTTCCTTTGGATGCTCTAATATTGCACTCACTACTCCTATTTTAGACATTTTCATTCCTCCATTGATTTTATGTAAAAAAACAAGATCTTCCTTTTTATGAAGATCTTCTTTTCATCAATGTATAGTTTATCTATTTTTTCTTAACTTATTCATTATTCATATTATTCTATTCCAACTTATTTTTAATTAATGTATTGCCATCTCTAGAAATGATTCCTTTAGAATATGATTGAACCAATTCCCCTTTATATTTTATGTTTTTATTACTTGTTAATTCTAATACACTATTATCTGATTTACTATTAATATAAACTTTACCTGAATAATCGATTAGTATATCATTTTTATCAACAGGTTTCGCAAGTTTTAATTGATTCCATTTCCTCTGACTATCAGATAACACGCTGTAATATATATTTTTAATTTTGTTGTCTGCTACTTCGCCAAAATATACATTATCATTAACATCAGCTCCTAATATTTTTGCACTTTTAACATTAGGTATTGATACATTTCCTTTTGTATTTAATATAGTTATACTGTTATTTTCCTCCATTATCGCATTAGTGCTAGTTGTTGGTACTACAACATTTCCTATAACTTTTTCACTTTTAACCTTCTTCAACTGATTCATTACGTTTGCGTAATACAAATCACATTTTCCACTACTCTTCTTCACTTCTATATATAAACTATGAGTTAATGTTGAAAATACAACATTATTAATTTCATCCTTTGTACTCTCAAGCTTAATTCTAACCTTTTTTAAATCAAAGTCTGCAAGATCCCTTGCTTCTCCTTTTTTAGCATCAAAAGATATAGGCTCAAAATAGTACGCACCTTTTTCCTTTATCTTTTGGATTATTATCATATTATCTTCACTATTAAGCCATCTATAGAATACAATTTCTGATCCACTATCTGTATCACATACTTTTTCCTTATCATCATTGCTATCTAATGTTTTAAGCTTACTGTCTTCTATATATGATACATATCTTGCATCTGAAGATACTTTAATTTCACTTACTCCCTTTTTTATATTAATCTCTGTTTTCTTATCAGCCACATTATCCTCATCTTTAACTTCTTCAGCTTTTATATTAAGATCAGATGCCAAATATACTTTATCAAAATATAAAAATATGCATTGCTGTAATATTAGAGCAAGCGCACACCATGCTAATCTTCTTTTAATATTTCTCATCACTTATCCTCCTTTTACTGTTCCACATAAAATGCTGTAGCAACGGTTCTTTCACCATCCCAAGCATTAGGAGAATTTATAACATTTCCTTTATAATACATAGTTGAAGAATATCCTCCATCAAGAGCACCTGCATTAACAGCACCTCTTTCCATCATTATCTCTTGAACATCATATAAACTCGCTCCTGGTGACGTTATCTTTCTTCCATCTATAACTAATAAAATTATAGTTCCATCTTGTTTCTGACCAACTGCAGTTCTAGGATTAAGCCCATCTTCCATTTTATTTTTTACTTGTCTAATCCCATTAATTACAATATTAGGTCTTCTAAAACACATAGCTTCCTGTACATTCATCTTTTTTAGATCAGCCAAACTATGATCCCCAACTACTAGTTCTCCACTTTTTGTAAATGCAATTACATTTTCAACTTTTTTCTCATCTGCACCAGACTTTGGATAAATAACATTTCCGCCTGATATTACAAATCCACCAGGTTCAGATCCAGTACCTGCATAAGCAGTTCCATCAGTTGATTTATCAATAAATGATCCACCATTAATAGCTGCAACAGCATTATTATCTTCCGCCATCTGACTTGTCTTTTCACCCATTTTACCTAAAAACTTAGTCATTGCAACTTTCATTTTTAATGGATTCTTCACTTCTAACACATATCCATCAAATCTCTGAGTATGTATATCGTATCGATTTATTTCATTTCCAACTTTATATTTAACATTTATTTTTTTCATATCTTGAAAAACTTCTTGACTATCACTCTCTTCATCTATTCCAAGAAGTTTATTTAATGCTGACTGTGGAATTATATCATTTATTAAATATGCATGCCTTGTTGCTAGGACTGTTGATATAAATGTTTTTCTCGTATTATCATATGGTCCAAAGAACAGTACTAATGGTGTTGTTATAGCTAAAAAGATAAACATATCCAATAATCCCTTTAAAAGTACTCTCGAATTAGATTTTCTTTTCTTTCTTTTGTGCGTTTTTTTTCTTGGCTTATGGTTTGTTTGTTTATCCATATATTCCTCCGAAATCTATATTTATTTAATATTTTCATTATCTCCTATTATATAGGAAATAATCCTCTGAGAGGTTACAAAAAAATTAAGAATTCCATATTTATACAATTCGCTTTAATTTTTTCAAATCTTTCTTTTTTAGAATAAATAGGGAGAATTATAAAAATAGACTTCATCTTCTATTTTAAAATCCTCCCCAATTCTAAACTAAATTTTTAAGCCATATTCTTTGCTTATATCTCCTAAACCCAAGTATAAATTTGTATACTTCTTCAAATGTAACCATTGCATATACGAAATATATCTGAAGTTCAAGTAACATTCCACCTAAATAGGCAAACGGTATGCCAACTAACCAGACTCCAGTAATATCTAGCATTAATGCAGCTTTAGTGTCGCCACCACTTCTAAGTATACCAACAATATTTACCCAATTAAATATCTTAAATGGTAAATAGCATGAAAAAACTATTAGGCATCTGCTAATATCTACTGCTACACCTTCAGTTACATTAAATAGCATAATTATTGGACTTCTAATAAACAAGCATGTTGCAGACATTATTAAAGCAAAAATAAACTGTAGTATTATAAAATACTTTGCATGACTTTCTGCATCATCCAATTTATTAGCACCTAATTCATTTCCCAATATAACCGCAGTTGCTGCACTTATCCCCTGAAATACAACTGTCATTATTTGTTCAACTGTTTGGGTTATTGTAATTGCTGCAACAGCTCCGTCTCCCATTCTTCCATATACTAAAGAATACATCGTTACTCCTAATCCCCACATAAATTCATTAATTATAACTGGAGATACAGTTGAAGCATATAATTTTGCAAAATTCTTATTAAAGGAGATAAGTTCTTTAAATTTTGCGGCTGCAGGTCCTTTTTCATAATATACTATAGCTAAAATACATGTGCATTCAATTGTTCTAGCTATTATAGTTGCAATAGCTTCTCCTTGTACCCCAAGAGCTGGTACCCCAAAATGTCCAAATATTAAAGTATAATTTAGCATTACTTTAATACAAATAGAAAACACTGTTATGACAACAGGAGCTTTTACCTGATTTACCCCTCTTAAAAGTGCTACATAAACATTTGTAACTGCAGTTAAAGGATAACTAATGGCAGCTATAGCTAAATACGATGCACCTATTTTTATCGTATTTTCATTTGGCGTAAAAATACTCATAACTATTTGGGGACATATTAAACTCGGTATTACAAAAATAATTGATCCAACTAAGCCAATAATCAGAGACATACCTAATACTCTTCTTATATTTTTTATATCATTTTTGCCAAAATATTGGGCTGTTAAAATCGAAGACCCACTAACGACACCAAATAATAGTAATGTAAAAACAAAAAATACTTTATTTGCAAGGCCAACTGCTGCAATTGAACTCTGACCTAAACTTCCAATCATTACAGTATCCACAAGATTCAAGCTTGTGTTTAACAGAGCTTGTAATGTTATAGGTACTGTAATAGATATAGCTTTGTGTATAAATTTCTTATCTTCCAAAATGTTTTTTAAAGTCTCAGTTATTATCATATTTAGTACCTCATTATCTGCGCTTTCTTAATATCAAATTCTATTTTACTTTAGTTTACTCAGCTGCGTCTACCATATATTTAATATTTTTTAAGATTTTGTGGGTATACACAATGAAATATAATTTAATGATTTTGGTTTTGCTTAATAAGTTCCAAATTGTGCTTCGCACTCTTTTCATATGTGCGCGCTTTTTTATAGGTGCGTACTTTTCTATCAGTCGTTCTTATTATATATTAATGAGATTTTTTTATTGATTATATGTTTTTGGTTGCGCTTCGCGCTTTTTTATAAGGTAAGTTCTTTTTTTAACTTAAATGATCTTGGTTGCGCTTCACGCTTTTTTATAAGGTGCGTACTTTTTTATCAGTTGTTCTTATTACATATTACTAACACTTTTTTAATTAATAATATGTTTTTGGTTGCGCTTCGCGCTTTTTTTATAGGTGTATATCTTTTATATTTTTAATCTGGTATAATGATGTAATGTTTAAATTAATTATATATGTGTCATAATATATACAAAACCTTGAAAAATAACTTATTTTGTGTTATTTTTCAAATTAGATTGTCATTCACATATATTAATAAACATTAAATCATGAAAGAGGTGCTTAACCATAAATACAAATTATAAAACTCAAGAAAATAAATATACTGAAAAAGGTAATCTTACTGAAATTACTGTCTTAAAGAAAGATGGAAGTGAACTAGTTTGCAAGATAGACACATTCGACGCTAAAAAAGTTAAAGAAGCTGGAATTTGGTTTGCTGAATGGCATAAGGATTTCAATAATCATCTTGTTCAAACTTTAGAGACTGCTAAAGTTAATGGAAAAACAGTTTCCACTAAAAAATCAATTCAATCTGTTATTTTAGATGTTAATCCAAAGACTCCAATAAAACACTTAAACGGAAATACTTTAGATAACAGAAAAGAAAATTTAGAATTATATAATAGAAGTTTAAAAAATGATTGTACTAAAATCGATCACGATACAATGGGTATAATTTTAAGAGATAAATTCGGAAATCATAAGGATACTGCTTTAATTTCAATGGAAGATGTAAATAAAGTAGTAAAAGACGGTTACAACTGGGTTCTTTACAAAAAGGGTACTGAAACTATGGTTGTTGCAAATACTTCTGAAGGTAGAATTCGTTTAGACAGGTTAATTATGGACCCAGACGAAACAATGAAAGTACATCATATAAATTTAAATCCTTTAGATAATAGAAGAAAAAATTTAGAAAATCAACCTATTTAATTAATTTATTTTATTAGTTCTTTTTCTAGAATTTAAAGATTATTGTAATTAAACAAAATAATAAAGCATACATTAAATGTGTGCTTTATTATTTTATTATTTCTCTCATATGTATAACTATAATTTAATTTTCATATATCTAATTAACATTTTTTTCAAAAAATAGTATTTTTATTTATGTTAATTGGGTGTAAACTATTAAGTGAGAGAATTTTTGTATGACTAATATGAGGTGATTAATTTGACTAACTTTAAAATACTTTTTGATGATATAACAAAAATCAAATTTGATGCTATTGTAAATGCTGCGAATGCATCTCTACTTGGCGGTGGAGGAGTTGATGGTGCTATTCACAAGGCTTGCGGTGAAAAACTATTAGATGAGTGTAGACAGCTAAATGGCTGTTTGACTGGCAGATCAAAATTAACAAGATCTTATAACTTGAGTGATCATGGTGTACATTGGGTAATACATACTGTAGGGCCCATTTACCGAAATAACGGCTCAGAGGAAAAATACTTAAGAAATGCTTATCGTTCTGTTTTTGAAATAGCAGCTAATTATTCTGAATTTTATTCAAAGCAGTGTAACGAAATTTTAAACAAAAATCTTTATCGCTTTAATACTGATAAACAAAGAGACTTTATACTAAAAGAACTCGATGATTATATTAATGATCATCCCATTAAAACTATTGCTTTACCATCTATAAGCACAGGCGCCTATTCCTATCCATTAAATGAAGCCTGCAATATAGCATTAGATGAAATTTTATCATTTATAAATGACTCTCCAGATACCTTTGATGAAATTGCAATGGTTTGTTTAGATGAAAAAACATATAATATGTATAAATCTTTGTATGAAGAAAGATTGCAAAAGTAAAAGAGAAGATAAATTATTATCTTCTCTTTTACTTTGCTTATTAAGCAGAATTATCATTAATTATTCAGTTAAAAATATGTGTATATTATTATATCCTACGATATTATGCAAAATATCTATCTAATAATCCTTTAAATGCTTTTCCATGTCTAGCTTCATCTTTACACATTTCATGAACTGTATCATGAATTGCATCTAAGTTTAATTTCTTAGCAAGTGTTGCTAAATCTTTTTTACCTTGACATGCACCATGTTCTGCATCAACTCTAGCTTGTAAGTTAGCTTTTGTATCTGCTACTACTACTTCACCAAGTAATTCAGCAAATTTAGCAGCATGTTCTGCTTCTTCAAATGCTATTCTCTTATAAGCTTCTGCAACTTCTGGATATCCTTCTCTATCAGCTTGTCTTGACATAGCTAAGTACATTCCAACTTCTGTACATTCTCCAACAAAGTTTGCTTGTAATCCATCAATTACTTCTTTATCAACACCTTTAGCAACTCCGATTACATGCTCATCAGCAAAAGCTAGATCTCCGCTTTGTTCAACAAATTTTTCTGCTCCTACTCCACACACTGGACATTTTTCTGGAGCTGTTTCTCCTTCATAAATATAACCACACACTGTACAAACGAATTTTTTCATAATCTCTTCCTCCTAAAATTTTAATTTATTTATTTTTTATTTATATCATTTAATTTTATCTTTTGTTTTCTTATTTCCTACATTTTTTATTATATAATAATAATTATCCGTTGTAAAGACTTTTTTTATAAATATTTCAAATTTTCCTGAAATACTTATTATTTACTGCTTAACTCCTATCGCTCCTGTTTTGGCCACGATAACATTATACTGGATTCTATAATAAAAAATTCCTACAAATTAAAATTAAATTCATGTTTTACAGAAATACATAATATGTCCAATATACAGTCATACAAATGTTAATATTATCTGAAAATTTTATTATGTATATATGAACTTTATTGTTTATATGCTTAAATTTACTGTATAATTGATTTATATTGAATTTTATAAGGAGTGTTTTTTATTGTTTGGATATGTTACTCCATTAAAAGCAGAAATGAAAGTAAAAGATTTTGCTAGATTTAAATGCTATTATTGTGGATTATGTTGCCATATAAAAAAAGAATTTGGTAATATACCGAGGATGTCTTTAAATTATGATATGACTTTTTTAGGTTTACTATTAGATGCATTAAATCCAGAAGAGCTAGAAATTTCTCATCACAGATGTTCTCTTCACCCTACTGAAAAAAAAATTGTAATAGCTAATAACAAGGCGTTATCTTATGCCTCTGCTATGAATATATCCCTGTTTTATTATAAACTGTTAGATGATGCTCATGATGATAAAAATTACAAAAGTAAATTTTTATCACTTCTTTTATCCCCTTATAAAAGAAAATTTCCTAGTTCAATCATTAGAATTAATAACAACATAATGGAATCTTTAAATAAGCTTTCCACTTTAGAAGATAGTAAATCATTTAATTCTATAGATGAAATATGTGATCCTTTTAGCGATTTAGTTGGCGGAATTTTACGTGACTATCCTTATAAATTAATCGATGACGGATTGGATTTAAGGAATACTTTATATAGATTAGGATATTCAATAGGAAAATGGATTTATCTAATAGATGCCTTAGATGATTTGAAATCTGATATGGAAAATAAAAAATTTAATCCAATAAATTTCTTGTATAACAAAAATTCTTTAACATACGATAAATTTATGGAATTCATACAGCCTAAAATAGAATTTACAATTTTAAATTGTGGATATAGTTGTAAAGAAAACTTAGAAAAATTAAACCTAAAAAGAAATGATGATATATTATATAATATAATTGAATTAGGTTTAATGGATAAATATATGAACATAGTTAAAAATCCAGAAAATACAAATGAGACTAAAAGGAGAGATTTATAATGAATCCATATGAAATATTAGGTGTAAAGCCAGGTGCAAGCCAAGATGAAATAAAAAGTGCTTATAGAAAACTTATTAAGCAATACCATCCTGACCAATATGGTGATAATCCATTAAAAAATTTAGCACAAGAGAAAATGATCGAAATTAATGAGGCTTATGAGGCATTAACAAAAAATCCTGGAAGTAACAGTTATAATTCCAATAGTACATCTAGTTATAACAATTCATCAAGTAACTCATATGATTTTCAAGAAATAAGAAGACTTATTCAATCTGGAAATTATGCAGCAGCTGAAAGTCGTTTAAATTCTATAAATAACAAATCTGCTGAATGGCATTATTTATATGGTGCAATAATGCTTAACAAAGGGTGGTTTGATTCAGCACTTGATCATATGACTACAGCTGTTAATATGGATCCAAATAATTTTGAATATAGGCAGGGCTTGAACTCATTAAGGCAAAGAGGTAATAATTATTCTAATCCTTACTATAGAACTACAAATACTAGTAATGCTGACATGTGTAATTGTTGTATAAATCTTTGGTGTCTTGATTCCTTATGCGAATGTGCTGGCGGAGATTTAATTGGCTGCTGCTAATATAAATATGATGAACTCTTTTATTTTATAATATATGTTCTAAACATTGTAATTCATTCTTTATAAAATTATCTGACTACTAATACATTAGGCTATACTTTAAGGTATACTTCTATGAATTAAACATTTTAGAACATATATAAGCTGCATTTATTTAGTGAGGTGAATATCTTATGAAGGCAAAATATATAGCTGAAAATGGAATAACTATAGCATTAACATTAATTATACTTTATGCTGCTTCTATACTTCCAGTAAGCACTTTAACAATATTGACAATAGCTTCTTGCTTAATTCCTATCTCAATAATAAGAACTTCAATAAAAAATACTATATTAGTTTATGTTGCCTCAAGTATTCTTGGTTTATTTTTAATCCCAACTAATATTGCCGTCTATTATGTGTCATTCTTTGGAATTTATGGAATAGTAAAATATTTTTCAGAAAAACTTAGAAATATTCCACTGGAATTGTTTTTTAAATTAATTGCTTTTAATGCATCACTTCTAGTAATTTATTTTATTTTTACTAATCTTTTAGCTGATTTTAACATTGACTATCCTTTATATATGATATGGATTGCTGGACAAATTGTATTTTTAGTTTATGATTATGCGTTGACTATTATCATAAGTTTCTATTTGAAGCGAATACATAATAACATATAGACGAATTAAGAGTATAAGAAATAAATCATATTAATTTCTTATACTCTTAATATATATTTACATATACTTTCTAATATCCTCAGTCTAACTAATATCATTTCAATTACTTTCATGATTAATTAATTTATATTTCTGCTATTTTATAATCACTTGCACTTTTTTATTACTACTCATATATTTCTATATTTTATAATCAAATTATTTAGAAATTCTACTGTTCTTATAGGTGCTTTTCCTATGGACGTTTCCCCTGCCAAAAGAAATCCAGTAGCTCCGATTTTTATAAAATTATATATGCTCTCTACTTCTGAAATCGATGGCATTTTTCCATTTTTCATGCTATTAAGGATATGCGTAGCTATAATTATCTCCTTATCTTTATCTCCTAGAACTTCTTTTATTATTCTTTCTTCATAAATAGGAGTATCTTCTATGGATGTTTCTGGAATCAAATCCCCTCTGCCTATAACAATTCCATCTGCTTCACCTAAAATGCTTTTTATATTATTAACTCCATTTAAAGTTTCTATTTTAGCCCAAATTTTAGGCTTAAATTGATTCGATTTTCTGTTATTTAGAAATAATTTAATATCATCAATATCTTTTTTATCCTCAACGAACGATTGGCATATTATATCTACTTTATTGTTAACTCCCCAAACTATTGCGTCCTTATCATTTTCATTTAGTGGCAACTCTTTTCTTTCAAGATTCTTTATATTGCATCCCTTCCATTTTCTAATAACTCCTCCCCGAATTGTAGTTGCCTTTATTAATCCATCAACCTTATCTATGATATCAAAAGTCATCGTATTATCCTTTATTCCTATTTGTTTATAATCTTTTTCATTCAAAATTTTGTTTTTTATATTTAATGGAATAACTTTAATTTTATTTTTACTATTTTTTACTACTTCACTATATTTGTCTTCTCCACAAAAATAAATTACTTCTCCATTGTAAACTTTGAAAATATATTGGAATTTACCAGACACTCTAACCTTAGTTCCTGAAAGATCTAGTATTACTTGGATATCACTCTTTATATCTTTAGCCATTTTTAAAAATTCTAAAAATTCTTCTGCGCTTCCGTGTATAAAGTTAAATCGTAAAGCATTTACTCCACTCTCTATTATCCCCTTAAGTACGGCTCTATCTTTTACATTAGGGCCTACTGTTCCTATTATATACATAAACCAATCTCCCAAATTATCTCTACTTTTTATTCATATTATAGAATCTTCGTAATTATCACTTATTGGCTTAATTGAAAAGTTCTAAAAAATAACTAAAAGAATAAATTTAATAGTATATAACGTATTTCTAGGAGGTATACTTTTGAAAAAATTAACTTTTGCTTTCACAATTTTATTTCTCTGTTTCACTTTGAGCAGCTGCGCTCTTCAAAGTCCTAAATACATAAACTTTTCAGTAAAACCAAGTAATCATTATTATATTGATGAAATTAAAGCTAAAATTTTAAATAATCAAAACTTCATGCTTTATGTATTTGATACTAACCTATATAAGGAAATAGAGGTTCCAAGTGAAGAGAATCCCATAATTGAAGATTTTGTTTCATCCCTAACAACTGTTAATTATTCTGACGAATCAGTTGATACAAAAGAACCTTTCAGAATAAAAATACTTTTTGAAGATAATAGCCAATATCTATTCAAGATTTTTAATGATTCAACTATATCAGTTTCACCTTGGGATGGAAATTATAAGGAAGATATTATATCAATTAAAGATTTACCGCTAAGATATAATCCATTCGATTTTTGTAATCATATAGCTAATAAACCTTTATCAAAATAGATATTTTTATAAACAAATCAAGGCACAACTATTTTAATTTATAGACACATAAGTTAGAAAATGTGAATATTAACTTAAGTTATAAATATCCGCCACTAAGTTTTATTTTAGTATACTTATATAAGTATCTTATGATATGATTATATTATTAAAATTTGCATAACATATTTTTATATTATTCCAAGTTAATCTACAATAAATTAGATAATTTTATTACTGTAAGCCTTAAATTAAATTGGAGGTTAAATTATATGCTTAAAGTGGACTTTCACGTTCATACATCTTCTTCAGATGGAACATTATCCCCTAAGGAAGTGGTTAAAAGGGCCCATGATAACAATGTTAAGTATTTATCTATAACTGATCATGATACCTTAAGTGGTTTAGATGAAGCTATTGAAGAAAGCTTCAAATATGATATCACGCTAATTCCTGGAATTGAATTATCAACTCAACACAATAATGAAAGTGTACATCTTTTGGGATTTTTTAGAGATAATAACTTTAAAAATGATGATCTTATTAGAGAATTAACTAATATTAAGGATCATAGAATAATGAGAGCTAAACTTATGGTTGATAAGCTTAAAGATGAATTTAACATAGAAGTTAGTTTTGAAAAAATTCTAAAAGAAGCTAATGATACTATTGCAAGGCCTCATATTGCTAGAGAAATAGTTAATTGTGGATATCCTTATAACCTAGAGGAGATTTTCAATAAATTTATTGGGAAAGGTTGTAAAGCATATGTCCCAACCTTAAAACTTTCTACTAGCGACGGATTGAAATTACTAAAAAGATATAATGCTCTTGTATTTTTAGCTCACCCTAAATTAATAAATGATTCTAATATTGATGAATTATTGCTAATGAATTTTGATGGGATTGAATCAATTTATTTTCAAAATACACAAGATGAAACTTCCAGATTCCTATCTTTAGCAGATGAACACAATTTGTTAGTTTCTTGTGGTTCCGATTTTCACGGTGATTTAGAATCAGATGATCGTCATGGGGACATTGGCTGTATGCAATTTCCTAGTAACTATCTATCGAAATTTCTATCCGCTTTAGATGTACCACTATTATGATATTAGGTGATTAAATCAACTTTCAAGAACAAAATCGCAGGCGACTGTGTTTAAGTTCCGTATTGTGCTTCGCACTCTTTTCATAAGTTATCTACAGACTTTATTAAAATATATATTCCTAAAGAACAAAAAAAGATATTATCAGTCCTTAGACTTGATAATATCTTTTTTCTTAATTTATCGAAATTAAGCCTCTATTAAAAAAGCTTTATATCCCTTCACTGTTTCAAATATATCAACTTTACTTGCAACTTCCCAAGGTGCATGCATATTGTGAAGTGCGACTCCACAATCTATTACTTCCATATTGTATTGAGCCAATATATATGCAATTGTTCCACCGCCACCAGCATCAACTTTTCCAAGCTCTGCAGTTTGAATTGAAACATTATGCTTTTCCATTATATTTCTAAGCTCTGCCATATACTCAGCACTAGCATCATTAGAACCTGATTTCCCTCTAGCTCCAGTATATTTGTTAAATACCATTCCTTTTCCAAAGAATGCAGAATTTTTCTTTTCCATTACTGATGGGTAATTAGGATCAAAAGCTGCACTAACATCAGATGATAGCATCTTTGAATTAGTAAGACATCTTCTTAATTTAAGATCAGAATATCCCTCAATTCTATCAATGATTTCTGCAACTATATTTTCAAAAAATCTTGAGTGCATTCCAGTTGCTCCGATACTACCAACTTCTTCTTTGTCAACCAATAGGCAGCAGCAAGTTTTATCAGGCTCTTTTATTTCAAACATAGCCATTAGTGAAGTATATGAACATACTCTATCATCGTGACCATAAGCCATAACCATACTTCTATCTAGACCATAATCTCTAGCCTTTCCAGCTGGTACAATCTCAATTTCAGCAGATAAAAAGTCTTCTTCTTCAAAATCATATTTTTCTTTTAATAACTTTAATATATTTCCCTTAACAGCATCTTTTTTGCTTCCCTTTAAAGGCATACTTCCAACTAATACATTAAGATCTTCACCTTCTACTACTTTGTCAGCTTTTTTGCCCATTTGATCTCCTGCTAAATGAATTAAAAGATCAGACACTCCAACAACAGGATCATTTTCATCTTCACCTATGCAAATATCGATTACAGTACCATCTTTCTTTGCTACTACTCCGTGTAATGCTAATGGCAATGTAACCCATTGATATTTTTTAATTCCACCGTAATAATGCGTATCAAGTAAAGCTAACTCACTATCCTCATAAAGTGGATTTTGCTTAAGATCTAATCTTGGTGAATCAATGTGAGCTCCTAATATCTTTAGACCCTTTTCTATAGCTTCACTTCCTACAATAAACAACGCAACAGATTTTCCTTTGTTATTTGCAAAAACCTTGTCACCTGGCTTTAATTGTTTATTATTTTTTATAATTTCCTCTATATCTTCATAGCCTTCAGCTTTAGCTAATCTAAGTACTTCCTTAACACATTCTCTTTCAGTTTTACATTTAGACATAAAATTCTTATATCCTTCACAAAACTCGAATATGCTTTTTACTTCTTTCTCATCATATTTGTTCCATGCATTTTTGCTTAAATCTTTTTTTTCATTTTCCATAGTCAATCCTCCTTTTGATGATAAATATATACCTCATATTCTAAGCATTTCAAATCATTTACTTAGACTTGAGTTATGTAAAAATAGTTACATGCTATATTAATCATTAAGCTCATTCATTCTATTTTCTATTACATCAACTGGTGTAATTTTAGACATTAATGCGTGTCTATAATTTACCGCTGCTGCTTCTATGATAACTGCAATATTTCTACCTGGTCTAATAGGAACCGTTAATTTCTTCACGTTAATTCCTAGTATATTCATATATTCATTATCTATTCCTAGCCTATCATAATCATTGTCATCTTTCCAATGTTCAAAATGCATAACTAGCCTTATCTCTTTCTCTTGAACTACTGAACTTAATCCATATAATGTTGTAACATCAATTATGCCAAGGCCTCTGACCTCTAACATTCCAACAGTTATTTTAGGTGATCTTCCTATTAGCTGCCCATCTATGTCTTTTATATCAACTGCATCATCTGTGACAAGCCTATGTCCCCTTTTTATCAACTCTAATGCAGTTTCACTTTTTCCTATTCCACTCTCTCCAGTAATCAATATTCCTATACCAGATACATCTACCAAAACTCCATGCAATCTTGTTTCTGGCGCAAGCTTATCAGCTAGATATATTGTAGTTTTACTTATAAATTGTGTAGTCACTAAATTACTTCTAACAAACCATATATTATGCTTTTTCGCTTCCTTTATAAACTCTGGATGTGGCTCCAATCCTCTAGTTATGATTAAGCAATTTATATCAAAGCTAAAATATTTTTTAACTCTTTTTTTTCTCAATTCAATTTGCATATAATCTAAGAAACTCCATTCTGCTTTACCTATAACCTGGATTCTCTCTGGAGCAAAATAATTATAAAAACCTGCAAGCTGTAGCCCAGGTCTATTTATATCATTTACTGAAATTTCAACATCTTCTTTTCCTTCTACAAGCACTTCTAAGTTTAAATCATCAATTAACTTTTTAACTAAAACACCCAATTCTCATCATCCCTTTTTCTTATTGTTAAGTTCTATACCTTCTAATTGCGCTCTAAAATTTTTCTTAACATTATCTATATATCTTTTTCTTAATCTACTTTGCAAATCCTTCTCTTCATTATTCAATTCTCTCTCTTGACTAGTCTTATATAATGAATTGATTTTCTCTATAACTTCTTCTATTTTAGCATTTTCAATGTCCATCATATTTTCATCCTTTCTATCCGTATATCAATAATTTTACCATTTAAAATAATATAATCAACCCGAATTTTTTCGACACCATTTATTCTTCTTCGTAATCGTTTGTCGAACGCTTCACCTGTAAAATATATACAATTATGTTCTATGCAGGTATGAATCTACTAGAAAAACAAATTATTAACCGTTTTATTAAACATTTCTGCAAATTATTGTCATTAATTGTATTATGAAATATTTTTACAAATTTTCTTTTCTTGTTTATAATAATCATATAACAAAAACCAAGTCTGATAAAAAGAGGTGTTAGTATGAAAACTTGGGTAATTTTTAAACTAAAATGTAATATTGTACTTAGGAAAAACCTACTTAACTTATTATTATTGTTTTTTTCACCAAGTAAAACATTTATAGTTGATTTATCTCAAAATTTGGACAAGTACATTGTCTTATATCAAAAAGAACTGATTTCAATATATTATAAGCAACATAACTCTAAATCTGTAAAAAACATAGCTGCTTAAAATATAGCAATAAATAAAATATAAAAATAGCTACTTTATAAGAACTAGAATATTTAATTATAACTTTAGTTTTATGTTAATATAACTGAATACCAAACTAGATATAGGTTTGGTATTTTCTTTTTAGTTTATATTTTATTGTACATAAAAAAACACCTCTAATAGAGGTGTTGAATTCAATCATAGCTCCCAACATGCCGTTCACCTATATATTCAAGTCCTGCGCCTCGCAGGTGGGTTAAACTCAATTCATTCCTGTCTTCTACTGACACAATCCTGTGATTTTAATGAAGCCTGACATTTATGAATATGTTGTAAATCCCGATAATGTCATGTAGGTTGAATATCATAAGCTTTACGCACATCTCAGGAAATCTATGATTTAATTATAGCATAAGGAAATATATTTTCAATAGTATTTTAATACCAGTTTTACTCATAGTAATCGTTTAAAATATCTTCCATTTCTATATCTGTTAACTCTTCAGAAAATGCTGCTATAAACTTGAAATATCCACTATTCCCATTTTCCATTCCGAATTCTTTATATTTAGATTCTAGTTCAAACTCATCTGATATTTCTTCAATTATTGATTCTACATTATCTACGGCAATATCTCTTAAGTAAGGAATGTAATATTCATTATACCATTCATCACTTTCGGGTTCAAAATCACTTTCTTCAGTTGAATATGCTTTTGCAGCGCTTAATTCTTCTTTGTCAAAGTCATAATAAAATCGTATTATCACATAATTGCTTTTGTGTTTTATTTCTTCAACCTCTGCTAAATCATTGTCTTCCAAAAAATCAATTATTTCTGAACTCTTCA
This sequence comes from Candidatus Clostridium helianthi, assembly GCF_045310795.1. Taxonomy (NCBI): domain Bacteria; kingdom Bacillati; phylum Bacillota; class Clostridia; order Eubacteriales; family Clostridiaceae; genus Clostridium; species Candidatus Clostridium helianthi. The sequence continues at coordinate 133,261 of NZ_JBJIAB010000004.1, read as the reverse complement.
TTAAATTTCACTCCTATTTAATACAATAATTTCTTATATTCTTTCTTTATTTCCTCAAATTCCTTATCATCTTCCACAAGGTTTAATTCTTCATTGCCTTCTTCATTAATATCTATTCTAAACGCAAACATATCATCACTCTTTTCATCCACTGGTGATAGTAACAAATATCCTTGTTCTTCTAAATATATCTTTGCAATAGCTTCAAAATCAACTTTATTTCCATTTTCATCTTTAAACGACATTATTTCTTTTTCTTCCAAAATGTTCACCTCATTGTATTCTAATTTGAAATTGTTTTTTTAAGATTCTTAGTCAAATAACATTTAACATACTTCTCAATTTTACAACTTTAAATTTATTCTATCCTTATTATATGATATTTAGTATTTTTGTCTATATTTTTTTTATTATTTTCTATAACTTTCCATATAATTTAAACAAACAAAGCTGAATGCATCTAAATATCATGCACTCAGCTTTAAATATGAACATCTCTATTATATTCTATAAATTATAAGTACTAATTATCCTTATCTCTGTAAAGCTCTTTGAGTCTTGAATTCTCCAAAAACATTATAAATATTTTTCTTCCTTGCTTTTGCCATAGCTTTAACTATTGCATATGCTATTATGCTATCTGCTGAATGATGTAATATTGCACCAACAACTGTAACTATCAATGCAGGATAAACAGCAACCGAGAATCCTATAAATGGTATTGTAACTAGAGCTTCTAATATTCCATGGATTGGAGCTGTTATTGCTATTGCCTTAACATAACTTTTATTTTTCATAATTATCATTGCTCCAACATATCCTACAACTATATGAGTTGCCGCCCTTGCTACTACTGGTGCTGGTGTTCCAGCTATTAAAAACCCAATTGTAGAACCTATTCCAACTACAGCTGCCACAAAAGGCGATATCAACATTGATAACATCATAGGTACATGAGCCGCTAATGTTGCAGTAAAGTATGGTGGAATAACTATTCTTAAAAACCCAAACTGAATAGGAATTATTATTGCTAATGCTGTAAGTAATCCGGCATACACCATTTGTTTTATTTTATTATTCATTATATTTTCTCCTCCTCTTGCATCACATGTATATACACTAGTATATAGCATGTCTAATTATAAGTAAATGCATTTGACAAAATATATTTGTATTTATATTTCAAACTTAAGCTTATTTATGTAGCACTATCATAATATTGAATTTATTTCATTTAACTCTTATAATTGTAATTATGTTAAATTTAATATTTAGTGATCTTTACTCATATTATCTTTAAAAATTTTATATTTATACAAGGAGATTTAAGATGGAAAAAATATATATTCTCGGTACTGGTTCAGCAATGGTTACAAAATGCTATAATACATGTTTTACTTTTTCTAATGAAGACGAACACTTCCTTATTGATGCAGGTGGTGGTAATACAATACTATCAAATCTAGAAAAGCTAAATATACCAATTAATAAAATACATAATATGTTTATATCTCATAATCATAATGATCATATACTAGGAAGTATTTGGGTTATCCGTGCTGTAGCACAAAGCATACTAAATGATAAATACTCTGGAAATTTAAATATCTATTGCCACAAAACTTCAATAGATGCTATCAAATCAATTTCTTCATTTGTTCTTCAAAAAAAATTTTTAAAATTATTTGATGATAGAATATTATTTAATGGAATTGAGGATAACTATACAACAACTATATTAAATAGAAAAACTACTTTCTTCGATATAAAAAGCACAAAAGATCTCCAACATGGTTTCACAACAACATTAAATAACGGTAAGTCTCTAACATTTTTAGGTGACGAACCTTATAGAGAAACTGTGAAGAAATATTGTGCTAATGTAGATTATTTATTCCATGAAGCATTTTGCCTTTACTCCCAAAAAGAAATATTTAAACCATATGAAAAACACCATGCTACTGCAAAAGATGCTTGCAAAAATGCGCATGACCTAAATGTTAAAAATGTTATTCTATATCATACAGAGGATAAAAATCTAGAGAATAGAAAAGAATTGTACATAAATGAAGGTAAAGAAGTATTCAGCGGAAAAATATACATGCCTGATGATTTAGATATAATAGAATTATAATATTTTATAATTTGGCTTCAATATAGATTTCTTGTAAATAAAAAGGTTGTTTCATGCATTTTCAATACATGGGACAACCTTTTAAATATTAGTTTCTGAATTTACTATTTATTATGAAAGTACTCTTCTTGCAATTTCTACTGATTCCTTTGCATCTTTGGCATAGAAGTCTGCACCTATTCTCTCTGCTGTATCTTTTGTGAGTACTGCTCCACCAACAAATATCTTTCCATTGTACCCATCTTCTCTTAACGCCTTTATTGTTTCCTCCATGCTTTTAAGCGTCGTTGTCATAAGAGCACTTAATCCAATTAAAGATGCATTATGTTTTTTTGCTTCCTCTACAACAGTCTTTATAGGCACATCTTTCCCTAAATCTATCATTTCATAGCCATAGTTCTCTAAGATAACTTTTACTATATTTTTACCTATATCATGAATATCTCCTTTTACTGTAGCTACAATTATCTTACCCTTTGATATAGTTTGAGAATTAGTTCTAGATATTTCTTCCTTCAAAATACTAAATGAATTTTTTACTGTTTCAGCTGCTTGAATTAGCTGCGGTAAGAAAAGTTCTCCTTTTTCATATTTTTCTCCAACCATATCTAATGCTGGAATCAAATACTCATTAACTATTTCAAGCTCCTTCTTTTCTTTTAATAATTCAACAGTAGCTTGTTTTGCCTCTTCTTTTAGTCCTTTAACGACAATATACTTTAAATCATGAACTGCATTTGTATTTGAATTACTCTTTGCTGATCCATTACCTTTAATAGTTACTTCTCTTGATAATTCTACATTTGCATAATTATTAATATACCTTTCAGCGCCTTTATCATAATTATATAAAACATTGTAAGAATCAATAACTCTAATCATTCCATTCACATTAGGATTAATTATTGGTAAATCTAGCCCATTGGCAAGAGCCAGAGCCAAGAAAGTTTCATTAATTAATTCTCTATTAGGTAGTCCAAACGATATGTTTGAAACTCCAAGTACTGTTTTAACCCCTAATTTCTCTTTAACCATTCTTACAGCTTTTAAAGTTTCTTGAACTTCTTTCTGCTGAGCTGACACAGTTAAAACTAAACAATCTATAAATACATCTTCTTTTCTTATTCCGTATTCCGTTGCTTTACTTATTATTTTTTCTGCAATCTCAAACCTTTCTTCTGCTTTTGCTGGAATACCTCTTTCATCTAATGTTAAACCTACTACACTTGCGCCGTATTTTTTTACTATAGGAAGTATTCTATCTAAAACTTCATCTTCTCCATTTACAGAATTCAATATAGGTTTTCCATTATAATATCTGAGCCCTGTCTCTATTGCTTTATGATCAGAAGAATCTATTTGAAGTGGTGTATCCATGATGCCTTGAATCTCTCTAATTACTTTATGCATCATATCTGCTTCATCAATTTCAGGTAATCCTACATTAACATCTAGAATGTGAGCTCCAACTTCTATTTGAGAAACTGCTTGATTCAATATATAATCTAAATCTCCATTTTTTAAGGCTTCCTTAAATACCTTTTTGCCTGTAGGGTTAATTCGTTCACCTATTATTCTAACACCATCTATCCTTACTACTTTTGATGGTGTACAAACTGCGGAATAATATTCTTTTTCTATGGACACAAGTTTCTTGTTTCTCGTTATTTTATACAATTCCTCGATATATTCTGGACTTGTTCCACAACATCCACCTATCACTCTTACCCCTAGATCAATAAATCCACATAAAGTATCTGCAAATTCTTCTTTAGTAACATCATATTTTGTTTCATTACCTATTGATAATGTTGGAAGACCTGCATTAGGCTGAACCATTACTGGGATATGTGATAAGTTGCATATTTCTTCAACAATTGGTTTTAGCTGCTTTGGCCCCAAAGAGCAATTAACTCCAAGTGCATCTACTCCTAATCCTTCTAATACAAGCACCATGGCTTCTGGAGTACATCCGGTGAATGTTCTCAAATTTTCTTCAAAGGTCATTGTACAAAATATTGGCAAACTTGAATTTTCCTTTGCTGCAAGCACTGCGGCCTTAAGCTCGTATAAATCTGTCATTGTTTCAATTAAAATTATATCAACACCAGATTTAACCCCTTGAATTATTTGTCGTTTAAAAATTTCATACGCTCTGTCAAAACTTAGAGTTCCCATAGGCTCTAAGAGTTCCCCTATAGGACCTACATCCAGTGCTATATATGTTTCACTATTTCCTTTAGCTTTTTTGGCAATATTAACTGCCGCATCTATCGCTTCTTCAACCACTAAATCACAAAGTTTTAGCTTAAGTTCATTAGCACCAAAAGTATTAGTAGTTATTACATTAGCACCGCTAGATATATATTCTCTATGAATTTCTTCTATTATATGTGGCTCTTTTAGATTTAAGATTTCAGGATTTTCTCCTAATTTCAGTCCTTTCTTTTGAAGCATTGTTCCCATAGCTCCATCAAATATTAATATGTTATTTTTTATATATTCCCTAATCCCCACAGATTTCTCCCTCTCTTCTAAAACTGCAATTTTTATAGTTAGTACATTTTTTGCAGCTCTTTATTTTCTTTTTACTTTCACTATTTATTATTCCTATTATTGCTGTAACAGATTTCCTGGGAAATAGTAAATTACTTTCTGATACAGTAAGTCCAATTTTTTTCTGAGCATCTAATGCCCTTAAAAAGCTACTTTGAACATCTAATGGCAAGTCTCCATAACCTGGACTATACCTAAAAGTTATATCCTTATTATTCAATATAGCTTTTTCCTTAACAATACTTTCTACATAATCACATACTTCCTCTACTGCCGTTGTAGCACAAGCATCTAATATAAGTGCCTTTGTTAAATTTATTTTTTCATATAATCTAGTTTTTCTTTCTACATCATTTCCCAAAGTTACTGCCATTAATATGCACTCTTTTGAATCTTTAAGATGATCTTTTATATCTTTTCCATATAAAATTAGTTTTGTATTAACAACCTCTATAGCCTCATCAAGCTGTATTATGTCCTTATATTCATACATAAATCTTGGGGTAATTATATTCTTTATTTCTTCTCTACATTCCTCTATAAGATTCATAATATTTTCATCTATATCCTGTCCTTTATATCCAAGATACCTAAGCACTTCATCTTTATTTATCTTCAGTTTCAAATCTCCCATATATTGATCACCACCTTATTACGAATCTCAAAGCATTACCATGTCCTATAAATTTTCATTGTTACTCTTTAAAATTATTTATATTATCTTTCTTTTTGAGAATTTATTTTAACAAAAAAAACCTAAAGGTATTCCTTTAGGCTTAAATGCTTTTTAATACCTTATCTACCAGCTTTTACACTGCAGGATTTAGCACCAAGTAATTCTATAAAATTTACCGGTTGCTGGGTTTCTTCGGGCCAGTCCCTCCACCACTCTTGATAAGTTCCTATATTTTTTAATTATATATTATAATATCTTGCTTGTAAATCTTTCATCTTTAACTTTAAATACTTCACTTAAAATATAAAATGTCTACATATACTAACTTTATCTTTTAATCAACAACAATATTATAGAAATCGCACTAAAAGATAAACTTATTAACATTATGTAATTTACGACTTGTACAGTAGTTAGACCTCTTTTCTCTAATCTAAAATGTATCTGGCTTCTATCTGCTTGATACACTGGTTTCCCTTCTAAAAATCTTTTAATAATGACAAATAAATTATCAAATATAGGTACTGCTAAAGCAAGTATTGGTATAAATAGACTTAAAACAGTTGCCTGTTTAAATGCCCCTTCCAATGCTGTTATACTTAAAATGAAACCTAAAAAATTAGCTCCTGAATCTCCCATAAAAACTTTTGCTGGGAATCTATTATAATACAGAAATCCCAAAATTGTTCCAACTAACATTATAGATACTAATGCAGAACCGCTTTGATCTAATATAATTGCTGCTAAGAAAAATGTTATTGCAGATATAAGGGATAACCCTCCTGCCAATCCATCCATACCATCAGACCAATTAATTACAGTTGTAACTCCAAATATCCATGTTATCGTAAGAATAAATTGAATTGTCGGATTTAATTCTATATAGGTACCTGTAAAAGGATTAGTAAATCCACCAAAAAAAATTCCTGCCTTAAACACTAAAATTGCAGATAATAGCTGAATTACTAATCTTGGAAATATAGCAAATTCTTTTCCTTTAGTCTTATGCCAGTCATCTATTAAACCAATTATTATTATCATTGTTGCTGCAACAAAGACAGTTATTTGTTGTAACATACTATCCCTTAAAAATATAAAATACGAAACAAAAAAACCAAAATATAATGCTAAACCTCCACATAATGGTGTTGGCACTTTATGTTGTTTTCTTTTGCTGGGCTTATCCGTGAAATGTAATTTGTTAGCTAGTTTCATAAGAAATGGCATGGTAATTAATGCAGTTATAAGTGAAATTACCATTGCTAATACATAATCCATCTTTCCTACTCCTTAGTTAAATATACAGTAGTAAATTATATCCAAGTATTCCATCTTGGTTTACTTCCTATTTGATTATACTATTAAAGATATCTTATATCAATTACAAAATTATTACGGTATAATTAAAAACTAAGAACATAATTTTTTCCTCTTAAAATACTACTTCTTTTTCACCTTTAGTTGTATTCCAATATTAAAAACTAACGCAATAGCTAATAAAACTAATGCAACTAACATGATATTATGTAAACCACCGTACATAATCTGCTTCATAAGTGGTAATAAATTTTTGGGTAAATCACCTGCGCTTTGGGAGTCACTCAACTTATTTAATGCTTCAATAGTAACTTCTCCATGAGATTCAGCCACACCTTTGTTTAAAGCGTTATTTAAAATTACTCCATATATTGATGACATAAATGTTTGACTTAAAATACGTAAAAGATATGCAAATGATGTTGCAATTGGAATATCTCGTTTTTCAGCATCCTGTTGTACGCTTATTTGTAATATATTAAAACTTAACCCCAGACCAAATCCCTCAAATGCTCCTGCTATTAATATAATCCATAATGGTATGGATATTCCAGCTAATGCCATAATTCCAAAAGAAATTATAAACGCTAATGTTCCTAGAGCAATTGTACGATATTTACCTAATCCCGGCTGCATAGCTGGTCCAACTACTGAACCCAGAAAATTAGTAATAGACCCTGGAATCTGAGTCACCCCTCCAATTAAAGCACTTAATCCTAATAATCCTTGCGCCCACATTGGTATGTATATATTAAAGGCAACAAATGCGCCCCATAAAAGAGAAAATAATACGAAATCAACTACTAATGGCCCATTTCTAAAAAGTCTATTAGGTATTATAGGATCCGCTGCCTTTTCTTCAACTTTAAATAGTACTATCAATAAAATAAGACTTATAATAATTAAACTGCTAACCAAGCTTAATGAAGCTGTCTCTATCATTTGAATATCTGTTAAAAGAGTTACTAAGCTAATTATCATAATTACAGCACCTAAGTAATCAATTTTTTCCACTGTAGAAATCTTTTTTGGCTCCTTAAAGAAAATTTGAACACTTAGTATTGAGATTAATGCGATTGGAACATTGATATAGAATACCCAATGCCAACTAAAAGTATCAACTATCCAGCCGCCTATTAAAGGTCCTATAATTGCTGCTGCACTAAAGCTTGCTGTAGCATATCCAATAACCTTAGCCCTCTTTCTTAAGTTTGTATACAAATCTGCATATATGATAAATGGGATAGTGTTCATTCCACCTGCCCCTATTCCCATAATGGTTCTTGCAATAAGAAAAAAAATTATATTACTTGATAATGCCTGAAATATTGAACCAATTGCAAATAATAATGTGGCTATTTGATATGTTCTCCTGTTCCCAATACGTTCTCCTAATTTGCTCCAAAGAGGAGTTACTACTGCCATTCCCAATAAAAAAACAGCTACTATCCACCCCATGTATTGAATTCCATGCAAATCACTTATTATTGCTGGTAAGGCTGTGTTTACAATTGTTCCATCTAAACCAGCCATTGCATTTGATAACAATAGCGCCAGTGTTACAATCAAAATTCCTTTCTTACTCATCCTCTAAAAATTCCTCCTTAGCTAAACTTATTATATTCAGTAATTCATAAAAAAATGCTTTATTATGAATTGGCTAAATATTGTAGAATACATTTCTATCTTTTTGTCATATATAACTTATCACTTGAAGTTAACTCCAAGTCAAGATGTTTTTTTCAGAGATTCAATAATTATAAATATAAACAAAAAACTCTTTACACTTTTTAATTACGATTCAAGTGTAAAGATGATTGATTGTCATATTATTATATCCTGTCCAGTCATTTAATTCAAAATCAAATTTTCTTAAAATAACAATAGATTTAAATTTAAATATAAACATATGTTTATATTTAAATATTATCAAAGATATATATTTTCAAATATATATAGTTAAATATCTATATACTTTAATATTTAACTATTAAAATATATAAATATTTATAGGAAACATCAGGGGTTGGACCCATTTCAATAATTTGGATACATTTTCTAGAGTAAATCATTCTCCTTATTAGATATTTTGTCTTGACCATTTGTTTATAAAGTTTATAGTTTCATTCCAACAATTTATATTTGCCTTTCCAAAACCATCTATATCCTCTGGATATTTATTTGAAGGATATATGGATTGATACGGTACAGTTAGCATATGTCCAGATTTTTCGTACGTAATATGTTTATATTCATGTTTAAAATGAGCTTTTCTAAGCAATTCCACGATTATTTCACAGTGAGTTTTAGAAGACCAAATTTTATCTTTTAAAGATGAAGCCATAAGAATTGGTCCATTTATTTTTTCTACTGGAATCATAGCCTCACAAGCATTCCCCTCTTCAATGAGCTTCCTGTACATCCAAGCCATAGATTCTTTATTTCCTATCATCATTTTTACAAGTGTCCGAATCAAAATAGAGAAACTAAATTTTATATATGGGATTTCTCTCCCTTTGTACATCCATGATGAATGTTTAGAAGGAAACTTATTAGCTTTTAAGCCCTCATAAACGTAACAGCTTGGCGTATTAGCAATGACGCAACTTATGTCTTTAAACACAGATGCGGCAAGTAAAACCATTTCTCCACCTTTAGATCTGCCATAAATTCCAATCTTATTTTTTGCCACTGTAGATTGTCTTTTTAACCAGCCTATCGCATTTTCAACACATTCAAGCTCCACACAGCTTAAACTTTTATTTGTTCCTTCAAGGCCAAAATAACATACAGCTAGTGCTGAATATCCGTGCATTACAAATATTTCAGCAATTGCCTGTGCCTTTTCAAGTCTACCATCGCTTCCACTCAAAACAATAATCGCTGGCTTAGGTATATTTTCCTTTGAAGTAAAATATCTTCCTAAAAGTTTATCTTCTACTACATCTACACTTGAAATAGTTTCATCACAATAAATTCTCTTATGTGTTTTTGACGCAATAACTCTGCCATTACGCTCTACCTGAAATGTCATTGTATAATCTCTGTTTTCTCCAATATCACTTAATCTTTTAGAAATTTTAGTTTTATAGTTTTCTTTTACAGTCATAGAATAGAAAAGCTCCATTTTATCTGCCTCTTTATATGTTCCCTCAATAGGCTTAGCATTTTCTAAATCTATAGTTCCACTTTCATCCGCAACAAAAACCGCATAAGATTCCCACTTTGCTTTGTTCCCTACATCAAATATAGACGCATTTATGCAATAATAATCATTGCTTAAGGCACGAATTAATACTCTTTCATTTTTTAAAAGTCCACTTATTTTTATTGTTACAGGTTCATCAACTTTTGATACTTCTGGCATAATACTTATTGTACAATTATTCTCCATTAACCTCTCCCACATATGTTTATTGTATGATTACACAAAAGAGTAACATTCATATTATTCCTATGTATGTTACTCTTTGCTATATTCAAATAATCCTTTTATTTTATTTAACCTACATAAATATAAATAAGTCTCAATATTTTCTTATATTACTTATATACATCTAATATATTCAGCCTTATCATTAAATAAATAATAAGTATCCTCTTCTAATATTTCTCCAGTTTCAATATACTTTTCTATGTTAATTTTAAACTTTTCCAAATGATATTCTTTAAATGAGTATTGTTCTTTAAGTTTTTCTTTTATACTCTTTTCTTCTTCTTTCTCCATGTCACTTCTCAAAAATTCTGGGAGACCACGTTTCTTATTAAATATTAAGTAATTAAATCTAATAATCTCTTTTAAATGCTTGTTACTTTCTTGCAATACACTTTCACTGTAATCTAAAAATACTTTATAGTATTCAGCATTTCCTATGTTTTTGCTAAAATAACCTTTATCTTCAAAGAACATCCCTAGGCTATAGTAAAAATCAAATGGCAACTCAAATTTTCTCTCAAAATATCTAATTATATGATTAAACTTCTGAGAATTATAATATTTATCTACCATCTCTTCTACCTTTTTTAGTTTTAATAACTCTTCGTATGAGATCTTATCTGTTTTTAATATCTCATATGGTGGATATGGCGAGTATTCCATTCCATATTTCTCTGCATCTTCTCTCATAGAAGATCCCTTTAATAACTTTAAAAACCCAAGTTGTATTTCCTCTGGTTTTATTTCATACATATCATTAAAAGACTTTTTGAAAGATTCATAATCTTCTCCTGGGAGCCCTGCTATTAGATCTAAATGCTGATCTATATTTCTTAATGCTTCAATTTCTAGAACCTTTTCTTTTATATCACTAAAATTAACAAATCTATTTATATTTCTTAAAACCTCATCATTAGTGGTTTGAACTCCAACTTCAAATCTAAACCTTCCTTTGGGAGCTTTTGATAAAAGTTCTATTTCCTGTGGCTTTAGTATGTCTGCTGATATCTCAAAATGAAATTGAGTATTCGTATCTTTATTTATTAAGAAATCCCATATTGCCATAGCAAATTTAGAATTACAGTTAAATGTACGGTCAACAAATTTGACTAATCTAACTTCCTTATTTATAAAATACATTAAATCCTTTAACACTCTATCAATATCTAAAAATCTAACTCCATGACTTGTAGATGAAAGACAGTATTTACAGTTAAAAGGACACCCTCTTGAAGCCTCATAATATACAATTTTATTAGTCAAATCTTCATTTTCCTCATACGGAAAAACTATTTCATCCATAGACATAAGTGGACGTTTTTCATTGGAATAAACTATATCATTAACTTTATAATGAAGTCCTCTGACATCTTCCAGTCTAATTTTACCTAACTTATACAAAATAAAATCTCTATAAGTTTTTTCTCCTTCACCTTCAATAACATATTCTCCTACATTATTCTTTAAGAAACTTCTTGAGTCAAATGAAACTTCTGGTCCACCATATAAGATTTCTATATTAGAATCCACTCTCTTTATCAAATTCGCTACTCTTGAGATAAGTTCAACATTCCAAATATATGTTGAAAATGCTACAATGTCCGGTTTTTCTTTAATTATTTCTTCAAGTATTCTACCTTCCCTATCGTTTATAGTGAATTCTTTTATTTTGCTTTCATAATCCATATCTCTTGTAAAACTTTTTAAGTATCTAACTGCTAAATTACTATGAATGAATTTAGAGTCAATCGCTGTAATTAATACCTTCATAATTAATATTCTCCTCTACTTCAGCTTTAGTCTTCAGTTTCTTTCCTCTTATGAAGAAAACATCTTCCCATGCTTTAGTTTCTTCTATTTCAAAATATTTTTCAAGAATTTTTTTTATTTCTTCAATGTTCGAACTTAAAAGTATATTTAAATTCTTAAATGTAAACTCCTTAACCTTTTCATTTTGTAATATTACTTTTATCTTATTATTAAATATTTTTCCCCTTTCTTTATTAATATCCCAAATAAATATTTCACCAGATTCTCTTATATATGAACTTATTTCTCTTATTAATCTTTCTTTTTCTAAACTGGTCCATATTTTATTCAACTCAAAGAAAAATGTACATGCATCATATTTTCTATCTTTTAGCTCTACTTTACTATCGCTAGATACATAGTCTAATGATATCTCATCCTTTGCTTCCTTTGATATATTATATATTATACCAAGATTTTTTTCTCCTACATCTAATATATCACCTTGAAATATAATATTCTCTAGATTAATTACCAATGTTTTTCCCATAACATCTCCTCCATTATCACTAATACCTTTTATTATATTTTAGCATTTATTCCATAAATTTGAATATAAATTATTTTTGTTTATTAGATTACTTAGATAATAAAACTGTCTTAAGTTGATAAAACACCACTTAAGACAGTTCAATTTTCTATTTATTATTTTTTATATCCGCGCTTAGAATAAAATTTAAATATTATTAAGCAAGTTAGTATAAATAAAAATACAAATATAAATATCCAAATTGGTTTTGGAAGATTAAATTTTAATCCAAAATCATTAGATTGTAATTTATATATACAGCCCATTCCACTATCCAATATATAAATATCTCCATCTGAATATTTAATTCCCTGTATTTTGCTCTTATCTTTTAACTTTAGTAAGTCATATACGATACTTTCTGAATTTATTCCAGCTATAAGATTCTCTTTACTATTAAAATATACATTTGCATTCTTCTCTAATATTTTTCCATCTTTATCTATGGCTAAATATCTTATAGCACCAACTTCTGAATATTGATATATAGGTGCTTGAACTGTTTTATTAGGAGGATTAGCAATAAGAGGTGATACTAATTTTTCCCCTTTAAACCTTGGTGAACTTATAGGATCTCCACCACTAAAATCAGGCCAACCATACCATTTTCCTTTATCTAGTTTATACAAATAATCAAAATCTCTATTAATAGGCCTATCCCCTATCTTCTCCATTCCACCAACAATTCCAATTAGGTTTCCTTCACTATCTAGATCCCATCCCTTTACATTCCTTATTCCTGAAGCATATAATGATGTCTTATCGTTATTTAGATTCACTTCAATTATACAAGAGTTTGCTATACTCTGAGCTTTTATTCTTTGCCCTCCTTCACTGGAATTTCCATATGGCATGAAAGCTCCTGTTTTCTTTTCACCATAATTGAATCCATTTAATGTTACATCTATAGAGCTTTTATCGTAAGGTATTTTGTTTTGCGGATACTCGCCATCATTGGATGCTATTCCTGAATTCGTAGCACTTCCTATCGCTAAAAGTAACTTTGAATCCTTTATAATTAAATTCCTATCTAAATATTTCCCTTCACTAGGTATATTCCCTAAAATGCTTTTTAGACTTTTGGATGCTAAATCATATTCATATAAATCTGTTTTAGAAATAAAATATAATTTATTATTATAATAAAGTAAGTTTTCTATTTCTAAGGATTTATCCTCCAATAAAGTTTCTTCCCTACCATCTATTTTAATAACTTTAATATAATTATTGTAAGCTATATAGGTATTTTGGTTTTCATCTTTCTCAAAAGCTACAGAATCTTTACAATTTTTATAAACAACACTCCAGCTAACATTATTTTTTAATGTATTCATCCTATATTCATTAGATAATTTAAATACAGCAAAAGCTAGTACAACTATTATAATTGATATAATCAAAAACTTTAGAAATCTTTTCACTACACTTCCCTCCTTTACCTCTATAATTAAATTCTAAAAATACTTCTTATGTACAAATCATAATATCCATATTAAATTTATATTGTAAATTTAATAAAATAAGACCTCTCTTTAAAAATCTTATTTGTTTTACATATTAAAATAAGAGCAATAACTCACATAAAATATATGTATTATTACTCCTACTAATTTTTATATTCTTTTTTACTATGTAAAGATGTTTATATATGTTAATTAATATTCCATAAATTAAAGATTTTCAGCTAATTCTCCTAATTTCTTAGCTGTTGAGTTTAACTCTGCTATAGATGCTGCTATTTCTTCTAATGCAGCTGATTGGCTTTGTGAGACATCATTAGATTTAATTAAACCATCATTTATGCTATTTATTGATGTTGATATATGTTTTATAACTGAATCTATCTGTTTTATTGACTCATTTAAAGAATTAGATAGTTTTCTAATTTCTTGTGCAACAACATTAAACCCTCTACCTGCATCACCAGCTCTAGCCGCTTCAATCGCAGCATTTAAACCTAATAAATTTGTCTGTGATGAAATTCCTTGAATAAATGTTACTATATTATCTGTATCTTTGGTCTTTTCATTAGTTCCTTTAGTTTCCAATAATAATTTTTCATTCATTGTCGCTAACTCTTGTACATCTTTTGCAACTTCGTTTATACCTATCGATATTTGCGATAAAGTTTCTGATAAATTTTTAGTTATACTCATCACAGCATTTTTTCTTTCTAAACTTTTTCCTACGACAAAAACACCTACAACTTTACCCTCTTCTTTAATTGGAATTGCAAATGATTTAAAAGCAGTTCCATATACATGCTCTGGCACAACTTTTATCATATTAGTCCCAGTTCTCAACGCTTCAATTATAGCTCTTCCTTCTGGAATTATATCTCCCTTATTTGTGTTTAATTCCAATTTAGGGCTGTACTTTGTATATAAATATTGCTTAGTATCAGTTAATGCCATAGATACATCTTCATCAAAAAGGACTTCTAGAGATGGCAATGCATTATAGTAAAAATTTATCATATCATTATCTGAAATTTTGTTCATTATGTTTCCCCCATTTAGTACAATTGTTTTTTATAATTTAGCCACAGATAATTATATCTTTTTAGTACCTCTTTGTAAATATTTGTTTTATTTTATATCATTCTACCTTTATATCTAAAATTTTCAAATTCATATTTAGTTATCATTTTGAATATTATTTAAAGTAATTTAAAGGAGTGAATGAACTTTGGGCAAAGATAATTTTTTAAAAAATTCTTTTTTACTGGTGTCCTCTAATGTGACTACTGGTATACTTGGTTTTATATTTTCCATCTATCTTTCTAAAGTCCTAGGTGCTGAAGGAATGGGACTCTATAATTTAGTTATGCCTATTTACAATTTATTTATATGTCTTATGACTGCAGGGATAGTTGCTTCTATATCTAAAATAACTGCTGTCTATGAACAAAAAGGGGAACATAAAAATATAGAAAAAACAATTAGAGTTGTTTCATTATTTAACATATCTTGGGCGCTCTTGGTAGGTATATTAGTGTTTGTATGTGCTCCACTAATTGGAAAATATGGTGTAAATGATGCTCGTACTATAAATGCAATAAAAGTTATCTGTCCAGCCATGGTATGTATAGCAATTTCAAATATACTTAAAGGTTACTTTTACGGAACTTCTAAGATTACAGTGCCAGCCATAATTGATATTTTTGAAAAAGCCATGAGAATCCTAACTGTAAGTATGCTTATATTTTTTACTAAAGCTAATACTTTAGAAGGCATGGTAACCTTAGCTACAGTTGCATTATGCATTGGTGAATTTCAAAGCTTATTTTTTCTCTATATTTACTACAAATACTCTATTAGAAAAATGCCTATTTCTTATGAAAAGACTGAAAGCAGATTTCAACTTCTCTTTGATGTGGTAATTATAGCAATTCCACTTTGTGCAAATGGTTTTTTAACTAATATCCTAGGGACTCTTTCAACACTAATTGTTCCTCGGCGTTTACTAGTAGCTGGCTTCACTTATACTGAAGCTTTAAGCATGATAGGCAAGTATACTGGGATGGCTCTTAGCATAATAACAATACCGTTAATTGTAGTCTCAACAATTAATACATTATTAATTCCAGATCTTTCTCAAAGTCTAGTTTTAGGAAAGCAATATGAAGCCTCTGTCAGAATAAGAAAGGTCCTTAAAGTTGCTTTCTTACTTGGTATAGCAACCACAATAATTTGTAATGTTATTCCCCATAGCCTTGGCGAGATGTTTTATGGGAGAAATGACTTAGGTCTGTATATTAGATTTGCTTCACTTACTGCACCAATATTCTTTCCTGCAGTAACTATGTTTGGAATACTAAATGGACTTAATAGGCAAGGAATAATTTTAAGAAACTCGCTAATAGAAGCTGTAATTGAATTGATATGTTTATACATATTTACTGCTATTCATTCAATTAATATATTTGGTTATAGTTTAACTATGCTTGTAGCGTGTACAATTGGATTTATCCTCAATATGTACGAGGTTAACAAACATATTGAACTTAATTTAAACAAGTTTAATATAGTAATATATATATTGCTTGGATTTTTAACTTTCTTAATTATAAACATATTTTCAAAACATATGTTCACGAATTCTTTAGTGGTAAATAACTTTATTATAATGGGTCTTGTTTTCTTAATTTTTACGTACCTTGGTACATTTGGAGAAAATGAATATTAATATATATCTGAGTTATTTATATAGTTTATCTTAACAAGATTTTGTTCTTTCTTAAACCAAATTGGGATTTAACTATAATTTTTGCTAGTGTACATTATATAATTCTATGAAGCCATCTGACCGTAGTAGATATTATAAATACACTGACTAAATGTTTATAGTTAAATCCCATTCTTTACTTTTGAAGTTTTTTTCTCAAAAATCTAGGTAAATAGTTAAATATTCTAGGTGATATACTGTCAATATCATTCTTTTTTATTCCACCTATTAACATCATTGAATATAAATAAACAAAACCAGCTATAGAAATAATTAAAATCGTTGTGATTGCTTTCAAGAAAGTATTTCCATTAGCTAATGTTAATATAACTGATGTTGGTGTCTTGAGAATAAATATTATACCTGACATTATTGCAGAAGCAAAAAGAGGTTTAACCGCACTTCTAAAAAGAGGAATCTTAACTCTAAGTGCCTTTTTTAATGCTCTTTTATTTAAGATCATTGGTATTGCAAACCATAAAAAGTTTCCTGCTACTACTCCTAAAATATTAATTTCTGGTATGCCTACTAATATGTAATTTGCTATTATTTTAGCTACTATCCCTATACTAAATGTTCCAAGCACATAATAAAGCTTATTCATACTTTGAAGTATTATTGTTTGTATTTGCACAACAGCCATGAGAACTAAAACTACTGATCCCATCACCATTAATTCAAACCCTTGATCAGTTCCATAAAGCAATTCAAAAACCTCTTGCCCTAAGCAAGAAAGACCTACAGCTGCTGGTATTGTTATTATTAATGTTATTCTGAAAGCAAAAGTAGTTTTTCTTCTTATTTCCTTCTTATCTTTTAATGCCATAGCTGCTGAAACAGCAGGTAATACGGTTGTCCCAAGGGCAGTAACTATTATCAATGGAACAGATAATAAAGTCTTGTATCTTCCAAGAACTCCATAAAGCACATGAGATTGCTGTAAATTAAATCCCGCAGATGCTAATCTACTATTTACGTTCACCATATCTACTAAGCTACCAAAATTCTGAAGCCCTGAGCTTAATGTTATTGGTAAACCGTATTTAATTAACTTTCTTATGATATGCTTAGTTCTTACTCTTTTAACATTTTGTTGAGCATACACAGAATCTTCTTCAAAATTCTTCTTTCCATAAACATATACCATATATAGACATGCAACGAAAGCACCCACAGAAGTACCTATGGTTCCCCCTGCACTACCATATTCAACACTTATGTGCACTAGGAAATATGCACAAGCTAAACTAATTGCGATATTTATTACTTGTTCTAATACTTGTGATACCGCAATTGCAGTCATGCTATTTCTTCCTTGAAAATATCCTCTATATGATGATAAAAGTGATGTAACAAATATACTTGGTGCAAGCATTAAAATTCCGTAAGAAGCTGCTGGATTTCCAATCATATTTCCAATAGGAAAAGCAAACAGCATTAAAAAAATAGTTAATACCGCACCAACTAATGATAAGAGAGTTCTTGATATTTTAAGAGTTCTTACAGCATCGTTTGGTTTTCCCAATGCTGTAAGCTCTGCAACAACCTTAGCAATAGCTGGTTGAGTACCAAGGTTGGTAACTGCATATACAAATAAAAACACTTCATAACAATTCTGATATATCCCATATCCATCTAATCCAATTATTCTTTGAAGCAGTGGTATATAAAAAACTGATATAACTTTGGTTAAAAGCCCTGCTATTGAAAGAATTAAAAAGCCTCTGCTACTATTGGCTGATTGCTCTTCCATAATTACCTCCTATCTAAGTGAGAACTTAAATACATCTTGCTTTATTTTTTTAAATATTGGAGGTAATGCCAATGCTATAGTCTTGTTTTTTAGATATTCTAATTTTCCGTTAATTTTTCTAAAATTCAACTTATAAGCATATAAATACTGAAAATTTAGACCATATTTACTTTCAAAAAATGAATTTAATTTCTTATCTCCATATTTATTATCTCCAATTATAGGGTTTCCTAAATGTGCTAAATGCGCTCTAATTTGATGACTTCTTCCTGTAATCAAGTGTATTTCTAAAAGTGAATATGCACCATTGCTTTCCACTATACTTATTTCCATTGATATTTTTTTTGAGTTCTTAACCTCAGTATCGTATATCTTAGATGTGTTAGTTTCAGGATTCTTTAATATGTACGCCTCATAAAGTCCAGCTCTTATTTTTCCTTTTGCCAAAGCGTAATAATATTTTCTTATTTCATCTTCTCTAATGGCTTCATTTATGGCCTTTAAACCTTCGAAAGTCTTTCCGAAGATGACCATTCCTGAAGTATTTCTATCTAATCTATTGCATGCTGCTGGTGTAAATGTTATTTCGTTTTCTGGAATATAGTCACCCTTGTCATTTAAATAAGAAAGAACATAATCTGTAAGAGTTGGTTCTTCACTATTATTGCTATCTGAATGAACTAATACATCTGGCCATTTTTCAATTACTACTACATTTTCATCTTCATATGCAATCTTGATTCTTTTAGGATCAACTTTAATAAACTTTTCTTTTTTATCTTCTTTGTTACTTTGTATGTATTTTATTTCTACTACATCGCCTTCTTGTAAGAAGTATTTCTCATTTTCTTTTTTTCCATTAACCCTTATATCTTTTTTTCTTAAAGCTTTAAAAATTGCGCTTAATGGCACATCTTTTAATAATTTTCTTAAAAATTTATCTAATCTCTGACCTGCCTCGTTTGGACCTATTTCTATTTTCAAATATAATCACTCCTAAATTTATTACCCTTAGCATTATCTAGTTTTTTAAACATATTGTCAATTTATTTTACATAAAATTGCAAAATAATACTATTACTTTGTTAAATAATTAAATGCTGCCAAAGCTTGAATAGAAACTCCAATTGGAAGACAATCCTCATCTATATTAAACAAATTACTATGTGCTGGCTCAGTAGTATTCTTTTCTTTATTTCCTGAACCTAAAAAATAAAATGCGCTTGGTCTTTCATTTGCAAAATAAGCAAAACTTTCAACTCCCATTTTAGGCGCTTTTTGTTCTAAAACATTTTCTTTTCCTAAAATTTCATTTGCGCTATCACTTATTAAATCTACAAACTCATCATCATTATATAAGCAAGGATAACTTTCTTCTATTTTTATTTCTGCTTTAGCTCTTGACATAACTGCAATCCCATTTACAATTTCATTTAATCTTTTTATTGCAAATGCTCTATCTTCTTTTGTCATTGTTCTAATCATTCCACTTAAAGTAGCTTCTCCTGGAATAATATTCTGAGCAGTTCCTGCATGTAATGTACCAACAGTTATAACAATCGGATTAACTGGTGATATTTCTCTACTTACTATTGTTTGAAGTGCTACTACAATATGACTAGCAATAACAATAGGATCAACAGTAGTATGAGGTGATGCTCCATGACCTCCTTGACCTGTTATCTTTATACTAAACGGATTTGAGGCTGCATTAACTACACCTTTTTTTATTTTTATAGTGCCACATTTTGTTTCCTCATCAACGTGAAGTCCAATAACGCAATCAACTCTTGGATTATCTAAAACTCCCTCATTTATCATAGGCGTAGCTCCACCAGTAGTTTCTTCAGCAGGTTCAAATAATAACTTTACTGTACCGGAAAACTTATCTTTATTATCATTTAATAATTTTGCTGCTCCCATAAGTATTGTTGTATGAGCATCATGTCCACAGGCATGCATTCTTCCATCAATTTTTGACTTAAATTCGCAAGTTTTCATATCCTTAATAGGAAGTGCATCAATATCTCCTCTTAAGGCTATAGTTTTATTATTTCCTTCTTTCGTACCTTTTATAATTCCGCATACACCTGTTTTTGCTACTTCAATATACTGAATGTTATTAGCTTCTAAAAAATCCTTAATTACTTTAGAAGTTCTAACTTCTTCAAATCCAAGTTCTGGATGTTCATGTAAATCCCTTCTTATTTTTACAAGTTCGTCTTTTATAAGATTAGCTTCTTTCTTGAAATCTATCACTTCTCTAATTCCTCCATATTTAATAATAATTAAATTTTTAAGCATATTTAAAGAAGACAATATGCCAATTGTACAAAATAAATTCGCATATCGGCTTATTTTAATTTTGAATATGCCTAAATTTAAAATATTAGCTTTAAGAAATAATAAGCTTTAATTATCACTCCAAAAAACTTCTATTATATCTCCATCTTTTATATTTGCTGTGTATGGTGCCTTTTCCCCATTTAAATTCAAGTTAATTATTCCTTTTGGAACTGTTAAGTCAAAATCTATATATTCAAATATATCTACTATTAGATATTGAACTTTTCCTTTCAATATTACGCTTTCTCCATTGATATTAACTGTTATATTATTAATTTCATCTTTAGCAATTGCTATTTCAATTTTGTCTGAATCATTATTTTCAGAATCTTCATCGCAGCTTTCTACATTCTGTATTTGTGTCGTCTCTTTATGATTTTCCTTATCATTTAACTGCGCAGCCTCTTCATGTCCTATATATGAATCCATTGCTTTAATTACAATGTGATCACCTTCTGAAATTTCATAATTATCTTCTAAGTATTCTCCACCTTTTAGTAATATTACTTCTTCTTTTAATATATACTTCTTAAATTCATTAACTTTACATGGCAAGAATACTCTTATTTCATCACCATTTTTTATTGTATAATCTAAACTTTCTATTTTCTCATTAACAAGCGTTACAGGTTCTATATTCATAATATTATCATCTAAATAAATAGAAACTGAATTTATGTTTCTTATATTTTCTGATAATTTAGGTGCTGCATCTTTTCCATTCTGTGCGTATTCTAGTATTATATTGTCATTTGCTTTAACTTCTGTTTCAAGAGTTGCTTCTTCTCCATTTATTGTGATCTTTGCATTAGTTCCATATTCACCAAAAACAATTCTTTTACATCCATTATAGTTAAACCTGACACTTTTACCATTTTTGCTTATAAGCAGCGATGGATTTATTCCCGCCTGAAGCAATACATCCATTATATTATGTTTATGGGAGTTAAATAAACTAATTGGGTCATTATTTAAAACAACATCAATAAAATCATTGCCCATACTACGTATCGCTGTTAAAGCTATTCCTAGAACAGTTACACCTGATGATCCCATATCATTATCTGAAACACACTCTATCACTGCCTGCCTATCTTTAATAGCTATTCTTTGAGGTGGTAATTTTAATTTATCAGCAATGGCCTCTAAAATTCCGGGTGTATGAGCTCCACCTCCTACTAAAAATACAGCACTTGGAGCCTTGCCCCCATTTAATTCTAAAATCTTTTTAGATATTTCTTCTCCAGTCTTAATAACAATAGAATCAATTAGTTTGTATACACTTTCTGATGATATTGTATTTTCCATACCCAGAACATCAATATATTTTATTTCTTCTTCTTTTACTATAGATCTTTTTATATTTTCAGCTGTATTAAAGTCTACTAAATATTCTTGAACAATAGTTTCTGTAATCTCATCTCCAGCCATTGGAACCATTCCATATGCAGATATACTTTCTTTAGAACTTATGGCTATATCTGAAGTTCCAGCTCCTATATCTACAAGCGCGATATTAAGCAGTCTTAAATTTTTAGGTATAGCAGCTTCCATAGCAGCTATAGGCTCTAAAGTCAAATTTACAACCTTTAGGTTAACCCTATTCATTACTGCATAAAGTGAATCAATTACAGATCTAGGTAAAAAAGTTGCTATAACTTCTGCCCCTATGTTTTCTCCCTTATGCCCTAATAAATTAGATATTAAAAACCCATTTAAGTAGAAATTTCTAACTGAATATCCAACACAATATAGTTTTCCTTCAGTTGTAGAAGCTATCTGATCTTCTGCTTTTTTTACTGCACTCAATTCAAGACTTCTTATGATTTCTTTATTAACTTCTTCATCATCATTAAGCTCAATATCTGCTCTTACATCAATAGTTCTTAAAAATCTACCTGCCGCCGCAATAGATACTTCATTTAGCTGTATTTCAAGTTCATCTTCGAGATAATTCTTAACTTTTTGAACAACAGACGCCACTAAATTAATATCGTGTATTTGCCCATCCACCATGGCTCTTTCTTCATGCTCTAAATATTTCTCACATACAACTTGGAACTTCTTATCTTTTACTATTCCTACTGTACCTATAATTGATCTAGTTCCTATATCTAAGGCAAAAATTATATCCTTTTGATTAAATCTTTTTAATTCCATATAAACACAACCAACCTTTATTGTTTTATTTATATTTTTAACTCCTGCATAAATATACTATAAATTATATATTATAAGCCAATTACATACAATGACTTAAAATATTTGTTCACAATTTTGCCTTACTTCAACTTATTTACTTATTAACTTCCCTCTGCTAAAATGGTAGAAGGTGTAATTGCCGTGATTTTAATACATTAAAATGATTAACTATAGAAATAAATGTATACCAAATTAAAATCATTAGTTTTTAAGAGGGGGATAACATGCAAAGTAGACCTAATATATCTTTATTAAAAAATAACTACTTAGAGACCTATCATGCTATACAAGCATGTTTGATGCAACATAACTTTAGCCTTTTATTACCAAGAAATATAGAAAAACAAATTTTTGATATTGTATTTACAGCTCAAAATCAGAAAGTTCCAACAAAAAAATTAGAATGCAACAAGGATCTGGATAAGTTTTGTAATAAGTTAATTTATGAGTATAATTCTTCAGTGTCTGCTATTCAACAAGCACTTGAAGGAATATTTACTTTTTCAATACTGGTTTTTTTCTTTACTTTACTAGATGTTTTATTTGAAAAAGGAGTATTAATGAGTACCTTAATTACTTGTATTCTAATATCTATAGGGTATTTCATCTCAAATACTTTTTTAAGACATAAGGAAACATCCAGTGCTAAACTTCGCTCCTTATTAATCTTTGGAATTGTGTTAATTCCATTTATGATTATGTCTTTTCTAAAGACTAAAATTCCTTCTTTAGCTGTCACCTTTCCATTTCTTGATAGTTTAATATTAACATTAATAACTGGTGTTATTAGCTTTCTTTCATACTCCATACTTTCAAAAAAGTATGATTTGTTTATATTTATAAGACGTAAATAATTTAATATTTTAGAATGTATATATACCTCAATTTAATTTATACATTATTATTTTAATTAGCACTTAGATTATTAGAATTTTAAATGTAAGTTTATTATTGCAACATATATAAAAGCTAGAAAGTATTAAACTTTCTAGCTTTTTGCCTTGATTATAATAAATACAAAGCTCCTATAAAGGAGCTAAGTAATGTTAAAAGAAAATAAATATTAAAAGGATGTTAATATTATATGAGAACATTAATCATTTAATGCACATCATTTATTGTTCTAAATAAAGCATTAATCAAAAAGTCTAAAATCTCCCCCTTAAATAAATAAGGTGGGAGATTTTATCTGAAGAGATGTTTGAAATTATATGGGTATAATATATTATGCAGAAACTCCTATAATAGTACTAACTTTATCAACTTACTAAATGATTGCTTAAGTATAATTTCTGCTTATACATAATGGGGATTAAATATGTGCATCTATACTAAATCCCCAATGACTTTTTAGTTAAAAATCCAATTTCTCTACTGAATTTCTGTAAACTAACTCTGCATTATCTCCCGCTTTCTTTCTTAGACCTCTTGCCTTTACTACTTTCACTAATCCATACATTACTACTGCAATTACGGCTATAGGTATCAATGTTCTAATTCCTATTCCATTTCCACTGGCAAATCCTAATTTTGAGCAAACAACATACATTGATACCATCAAGAATAATACTACTCCACAAGCTTCATAACGATATTCCCATGGCTTAATATCTACTACCTTATTGTCTTTTAATACATATTCCTTTTCTCTTGGTTTTATTTTACCAATGATTAGCATAATCATACATGTGATTACAAATAAGATTCCTAATTGATGAAGAAAATGCATTTCTGGTTTTATTATTAATTGAAGTGTTCCATAAGTTAATACAAAGAATATTATTGATATTTTTGCCGCTATAGCCGGTACCTTTTTTGTTACATATCCTATAAAAACTATTGTGAATATAGGCACATTGAAGAAACCATTTACTGTTTGCAAGTATTGGAATAACCCTTGTGGTGCATACATTATAAATGGTGCTATAGTCATTGAAATTATAGCTAACACAAGTCCAAATATCTTACCCTTTGATATTATTTCCTTATCAGACTTTCCTTTTCCAAATACAGGGCTATATACATTTAATGCAAATAAGGTTGATGCACTATTTAACACTCCATTAAATACACTTAATACTGATCCAAACATAGCTGCTGCAAAGAACCCAATTAGAGGTTTTGGCAATACATCGTTTACTAGTCTTGAATATAATAAGTCTGGATTTTCAACACCTGCTCCATATATATGAAAAGCTACTATTCCTGGTACTATAACTATTAATGGTGTTAATACTTTTAAAAGTCCAGCAAAAATTATTCCCTTTTGCCCTTCCGCTAAATTTTTAGCCGCTAATGCTCTTTGAATGATTGCTTGATCAGTTCCCCAATAATAAAGATTAACTAAAAGCATTCCTGTAAATAAAGTTCCAAAAGGTATAGGATCTTGTGATGTTCCTATAGCATTGAATTTATCCGGATGATTAACTAATATATTTGATAATCCTGTTGAAAAGCTGCCATGACCAAAATATATTATTCCAAAGATAGGTACTATTAATCCACCAATAGCTAGTCCTATACCATTTAGCGTGTCTGATACTGCAACTGCTTTTAATCCACCAAGTATAGCATAAATAAATCCTATTATACCGATAACCCAAACCATAATCCAAATACTAGCTGTATAGCTTATACCAAACATTTCTTGCACATTAAATATTTGAGCCAATGCAATAGCACCTGAATAAAGAGTTATTGGAAGTAAATTCGAAACATAACCTAATAAAAATAATATTGAGACTATCTTTTTAACACCTGAATCGAAACGTTCTTCAAGAAAATCAGGCACAGTTGTAACCCCTTGTTTTAAATATCTTGGAAGTAAAAATAAAGCTACAATTACAAGAGTAATACCAGAGCCAACTTCCCAGCCCATAACACTCATATTACTTGAGTAAGCTTGAGCACTCATGCCTACAAAATTAGATGCACTTAAATTTGTAAGTAATAAAGATGCCCCTATCACACCACCTGTCAAACTACGTCCACCTAAGAAATAAGAATCTTTTGAATTATTTTTTTGCCCCTTTAGCTTACGATACGTAATTGTTGCTACTAATACGATACAAAATAAAAATGAAATAACGGTTAACATGCTTTTTTCCTCCTTTAAAATTACGAACGTTTACATATCACATAGAATTCCACAATTGATTTTAATAAGTGCCCTAAATATAAACTGTTCATATTTCCGTAAACTACAGTATGTTATTGTTTTCTGTAATCGTTAATCACATTATATTGAAATCGTTCCATTATAAAAATCTTATTTATTAACTTTTCTTATAAAATATTAACTTAATTAAAAATAAATTTTATATATCCCTCTTTCATCGTTGGTTTTAAAAAATAATAAACATTTCTTTACTCCGATTTCCATACAGTACTCAATTAAAAATATTCATCATTTTTAATTTAAGATATATTCTACACCACATCTTTAATTTATAATTAGCCAGTACATAAATTTAAATCCACTATTAAGTACATACCTTCACTAGAATTCCTATACTCTTAGTGCTATAATTTCCTATGGTGATGATCAATGAAGGTAAAAAAAATCACAAAGATAAGAAATCGAATAACTATATATTTTTCAATTATAATACTTGGATTAACTTTAGCTGTTACGTCCTCTATAAGTTCTATTTTTTCTAAAGAAATAATTAAACAATATAATAACGTTGCTACTGAGAAAATAACTGTAATTTCTAAAATCCTTAATGAAAATTTAGATTCTATAAGGCATGATTCTTATATGATTGAAAATGATAAAAATATTTATGATTATATGTCTAAAGTTAATAGAAATAACTCTGCAACTCCAGAAACTAATACAGAATTTTTTAATACTCTTTCAGAATATTGTAAATGGAGTAACTATATAATTTCTATAATTCCTTTAACAACAGATAAAAAAATAATGGATCCTCTTTATTCACAATATCCTTATAGTGAATTAATTTATGGAAATAAAGAATTGGACAACTTTATTGAAAGTGGATATTCAAACAAATTTTCTTCTCCTAATACTTTTCCATTTAATTATGAGAATGCCGACTATGAAAAAAGAACAACTATAACTTATTTTTCTAGGTATTTGGATAAAGAAAACTACTCCCTTATCGGCTACCTTATGATCAATATAAAGAAAAAGAATTTATTTATGAACATAGATGATTACTGCCATGGAGTCTTTGATAGCACTTTTATTGTTGATAAAAATGGTAATCTGATTTATAAAATAGGAAATATTGATTATGACAATATAATGCTTGAAAAAGTTAATAATGATACTGTAAATGTTAATAACGTAAAGTATATGGAATTTAATAGTGTTATAGAAGCATATCCAGAATGGAGAGTCATTGGATTAATATCTTTGGACTCTTTAACCAGAAACCTTGATTCTATTCGATGGTTAATTTATTGTATTGGTATTTTTAGTATTGCAGTTGTAATTTTTATCAGCCACTTTACTTCAAAGAAAATTACAGATCCTATATATGACATTACAAAAGCAATGAATAAGTTTGAAAATGGAGAATGGCCAGACAAACTAGAGGCCAAAACCGAAGATGAACTTAAGTATCTTATAATTAGTTTTAATAAAATGATTTACAATATAAAAAATCTAATTGAACAAATCTATAAGGAAGAAGAGGAGAACAAAAAGCTTGAAGTTGAATCCATGAAAACCCAGCTGGATTTACTGCAATCACAAATAAATCCTCATTTTATACATAATACACTAAATACAATAAACTATTTGGCTATAAAAAATAATCAAAATGAAATAAGAGAACTTATTCAATCCTTTAATGGTCTGCTAAGGCAAAGCATATCAACAAGTAAAAAGCTTATAACCTTAAAAGATGAACTTACATGCACTCAAAATTATCTGAAGATACAGAAGTATAGATATGGAGATATAGTTAAACTAGTATGTAATATTCCTGAAGAATTGAATAACTGTTTAGTGCCAAAACTTATTCTTCAGCCACTTATTGAAAATTCTCTTTATCATGGAATAGTACCTAAAGGCTGTGCTGGGACTATAAAAATAGATATATTGCCACAAAAAGATTTTATAAAAATAAAAGTTATCGATGATGGCGTAGGAATTAGTAAGAGAAAATCAACTCACAAAGGCTTTAATGGTATAAGCCTAGATAACATAAGCGAAAGACTCAGACTATATTTTGGAAGCGAGTATGACTTAAAAGTATATAGCAAAACAGGAATTGGAACTTGTATAGAATTCAATATTCCATACATTTACTAGAGCACATTCGGGAAATAACAAGTCAGTGTGCCTTAATTCTAAAAAAGGAGGCAAATAGCATGTATAAAGTAATGATTGTAGACGATGAAATACCTGCACGAGAAATTCTCTTATGCATCATAAATTGGGAAGACACTGATTTTAGAATAGTATATAGTGCTTCAAATGGTAAGGAAGCACTTGACAAATATACTGATATAAAACCAGATCTTATTATTACAGATATACAAATGCCTATTATAGATGGCTTAGATTTAATAGAAGAAGTACAGAAAATAAATAAATCTCAAAAATTTTTAATATTAAGCTGCTATGAGGACTTTACGTATGCGCAAAGAGCTATGAAAATGGGCGTAACAGACTACTTGATAAAAGATTTAATAACACCTAATGATCTATATGGAATATTAGCAAAAACTAAAACTGATCTTGATAATATAACTATAAAAAAGAGTGAAATAAAAAAAGAACATAAACTTTTAAATTTTCTAAGGGAAAATAAGGATATTGCACTAAGAAAGCTTATATTTAATGATATAAGTCAAGATGATTGTTATAACCTTATTGAAAACCTTAACCTTAATCTAAATGGAAAACTTTTTGTTCTTTTCCTCATCCAGATAGATAACTTTTTTAAATATATAGAAGATGAGAATTTCTATACAAATACCCTTAACGAAATAATAAAAAATGTTTCTGAAAGCATCGAAGAACTCAATATTGGTGAATGTTTTTATAGTGAAAATGGAGAATTCACAGCTATTGTACGCTTGACGCCAACCATTAGTGAAGCAGATATAATAAATGAATGTTATTATTTAGCACAGGAAATAAGAAAAAGGATTTCCCTCATGCATAATATCAGCTTAACAATAAGTGTGAGCTCAACATTTAAAAAGCCATTTAAAATAAAGAAATACTTTGATGAAGCATTTAAACTTTCTAAAATGAAAGTATTCCTAGGCAATGATACTATAATTTTAAATAATACCTTTGTTAAAAATTTAGACTTAGATACTGATACTTTAGTAAAAAGAATTAATGCCATTAATATAGCTATTGAACAAAATAATATTGAAAACTTAAAATCAGAGTTAACTCACTTATATGATAAAGATATACGAGGATTTATGCAGTTTAATTATCTAAATTATATAAACTCCTCGCTCCTAGATTTAGTAGTAAGAACCTGTAATAGATATTCTATAGCTTATGAAGATATTTTTTCAACTTCATACCTACCTATAGAAATATTATCAACAAAAGAAACCGTTGAAGAAATGAGCGGATGGTTTATTGAGATCTTTACTAAAATAATAAATATTAATTTTAATAACTCTTTTAAAAATAAATATAGTAAAAAGGTTGCTGATTCCATAGATTACATAAACAAAAATCTCTTTAATCAATCTCTTAGTCTAACAGATATAGCAGAAAACATTAATGTCCATAAAGTTTATTTATGCAGAATCTTTAAAGAAGAAACAGGTGAAAATGTTACGCAGTATATTTTAAGAGCTAGAATTGAAAAATCTAAAGAAATAATTTTATCAACTAACTATAAGCTTTATGAAATATCAGACAAACTTGGATTTAATAGTCCTCAACAATTTAGTATTTTATTTAAAAAAGTTACAGGTATCACTCCAAACCAATTTAGAGACTCTTATTTTAAAAATCTATAGTTGGGTGATGGCTTGCCGAAATCAGAAATATTTTTGTTACGTAGGACTATGAAAATTGCGCTGAAAGGTTCTAAGTTGCAGGTTGCACCCAATTTAGCATGCTCCCACTAAAAGTAGTGACAAGCTAAATTGGAACAACCTACAACTAATAACCTTTAACAGCTCATTTTCAAATGCCTACTACACAAAAATATTTCTGATTTCTAGTTAAGATATTCACTTAAGATTTATTAAACATGTTCATCTATACTATATATTACCTATTTCTAATATAGTGATTTAGTTAATTTATAACTACTCCAAATATATATTTTAACAATTGTGAAAGGAATTTATATTTACATGAATAAGAAAATACTTTTAGTTGTAATAATAATTTTATCTAGTTTTGCTTTCTCTTGTGATACTACAACTTCTAAACAGAGTTTAAAAAAATCTGATTTAGTTATTGCTGTTATTTACAAAACTTTAGATGAAGCTTGGTTTCAGGAAGAAAGTGAAGCTGCAAAAAAGAAAGCTTTGGCTATGGGAGCAAAAGATGTAATTACTATAGATGCTAAAATGAATCCTGATGTGTATTTATCTGCTTTGGATAATTTAATTACTCAAAAAGTAGATGGTATATTAATATGCGTTCCTGATCAAAAATTAAGTAAAATCACTGTAGATAGATGTAAGAAATCAAATATTGCTGTTATAGCCTGCGACGATCCTCTTACTGATGATGAAGGTAATTATATTGCACCATTTGTTGGAATAGGTTCTAATCAAATCGGAAGGGATATGACTAGTCTCATGGTTGATTATTTAGAAAAGAATAATAAATTAAGTGATCCTAATTCTTCAGGACTTCTGCTTATGTCAATGGATTCTGTATCTAGTTGCATACCTAGAACTGAAGGACAATTAGAAACATTTAAAAATAAACTTCCAAGCTTTCCAAGAGAAAATATTTTTCAAGCTGAATATAATGGACAATCAGAAAAAAGTTTTTATTCTGCTGCCTCAACTATAACCTCTAATAAAAATATAAAAAATTGGTTTGTCATGTCTGCAAATGAAGCTGGCACCATTGGTGCAATAAAAGCACTGGATCAATCTGGTCTTGCAGAAAATTCTGTTGCTGTAGGGGTAGGTGGATATGTAGCAAAGGATGAATTTCAAAAAGAAAACTCTCCTCTTATAGCTTCCGCATACATAAGTGCTACAGAAGTTGGAGAAATCGCAGCTCAGGAACTTATGGAGAATCTTTTACTTAATAAAAATATTCCTGATAAATATTTGGTAAAAGATAAAGTGATTACAAAAGATAATTATAAAAATCTTGTGATTAAATAATTTAACAATAAAATAACTCCATTCACATAATAATTTCTCAACTGTTACATGAATGGAGTTCTACCAACTTAAATTTAATTATTATCTTTTTAATTTAACATTTTGATATTAAATTGTTATCAACCAAAATTTTCAAAGAAAAACTTCTAAAAATTCCATCATCAAACTTCAATTTAATCTTATCTTTGTCATTTTCATCAAATCCAGCAATCTCTCCAATACCATACGTTCTATGGGCTACTTTATTTCCAATCTCGTATCCATAAGTATCAACTGGCATATCATTTAATTTTCCTTCGATAATAAACCTCGAAACATCCTTAAATTGGCCTTTCCTGCTTCTCGGAGAAAATAGATAAAGGTTATCTATTGCCCTAGTTATTCCAACATAGAAAAGCCTTCTCTCCTCTTCTATATTATCTTTTATACTATTTGAATGTGGGATTGTTTCTTCTACACAATTTATAACATAGACATTTTTAAACTCCATTCCTTTCACACCGTGTATAGTACTTAAGATAACGCCTTC
The DNA here is from genome assembly GCF_045310795.1 of Candidatus Clostridium helianthi. NCBI lineage: Bacteria > Bacillati > Bacillota > Clostridia > Eubacteriales > Clostridiaceae > Clostridium > Candidatus Clostridium helianthi. Next base: position 101,437 of record NZ_JBJIAB010000004.1, on the reverse strand, counting down.
TCTCTTAGTTTTTCTTTTACTTTCCTCTATACTTTGTTTTACTTCCTCTATATGTTCTAGAAATTCAAATATAGTTTTATATCCTTCTGCTGATAATTTAAATTCTTCTATTATATCTTCTAAATCCTCAAAACTTTGATTAAATTTATTAGCATATTCCTGAAGATAATCTCTATATCCTAAATCCATTACTATATATGCGATTGCTGATGATAAAGATATCTTATTTAAATAGTTTATATCCTTTCTTAGCTCATCGAGTTTTTTCTTTTGAAATGGTGGTGTATCATCTTTGCTAATCATTATAGTGAATGGACTTTCTTCTCTATCATAATTTTTTATATAAAATAAATTTCCCTTACTTATATATCTGAAAGGCCTATTTATTATTTGCAAGAAACTATTTCTATCGAACTCATCTACACTTAATCTTAAGTATGAGATTAAATCTCTACAAATAAAATGCTCAAAAAAATTATATTCTCTATCAAGTAGCGTAAATGGAATCTTTCTTTTAGTTAATACATCAATAATAGACATAGACTCTATATTAGTCCTATACAATACTGCATTTTCTTCATAATTAATTCCTAAAGTTTTATTATTTATAACTATATCAGTCAAACTTTCTGCCTGCATCTTTTCATTATATGGATTAAACCACTTAACAATGCCATCACACTCTTTATTCCATTTTATATCTTTATTATTTCGCTTTTCATTATAGCCTATTACAGCTTTTGATTTATCAACTATATTCATTCTACTTCTATAATTTATAGATAAATAATATTTTTTCCCACCTATAAATATTTTATCAAAGTTAACCATATACTCTGGCTTTGACCCTCTAAAAGAATAAATACATTGATCTTCATCTCCCACTGCAAAAAGATTATTATCTTCCCCCTCATTTATTAACCTTAAGAAATCTATTTGCATTTCATCACAATCTTGAAATTCATCAACTAAAACATACTTGAATAATTTCCTATAAGACAACAACATATTCTTATCATTCTTTAGCAGATCTAATACTTCTATAGCTAGATCATCAAAATCTCTTTTATTATGTTCTCTTTTATACTCTTCATATTTTTCTAATGCTTCTTCAAAAATTTCTTTTGCAATTGATGGCTTAAACTCATTTAGAGGAACTCTTGAAGTTTTATACAAAGAAATGTTATTTATTGCTTCTTTAATCTTATCTTCATTAACTTCATCAAAGTATTTGCCTAAAATATTACTAACTATTTTGTGAACAACGGCTCCATCAATTATATCGATATTTCTTCCACATCTCAAAAGTATCTTATAAAATAATCCATGGAATGTCCCAAAAAATGGTGAACTGTTCGTATTGAATTTAGATACATATCTATTCTTCATATTCTGAGCTGCAGCTTTTGTAAATGTAATTACTATTATATTTCCATTAGCTACTCTTTTATGCTTTACTAGATAATCAACTCTATTTATTATAACCGTAGTTTTTCCAGATCCAGGTGCTGCAACTATCAAGACATTTTTTTCTTCTGCCTTTACTGCATCCATCTGATATTTATCAAGATCGTACCCCACTGTAATGCTCCTTCTTTCATTCCTATTTACATTTCAGCATTTATGAATTTCTTTATATAAGACTTACATATTTTAAATTCTTTCCATAATTACTATATGAATTTCATTTTCCTCTCATAATACTGAATATTTTCTACTTAAATTCAAAAAATTAATATATGTCTGATTTTAAGTTATAAGCAACTATATTGTAATCAAACTCTTATAGATGTACAATAGTTTTATGCATTTTAATTTATAATGGATTAAACGATAATTATAAAATAAAATTATTTACATGTTTTTTTAAAGGAGATTATTATGGATAATAAATCTAGTTTTAATGTTAAGGATGAACGAAATTTAACGATGTTAGTTGATTTTTATGAATTGACTATGGGTAATGGTTATTTCCGTAAAGGACTTAAAGACAAAATAGCATATTTTGACATGTTCTTTAGGCGAATCCCCGATGATGGCGGATACTGTATAATGGCTGGAGTTGAACAATTAATTGATTATTTAAGTACTTTAAAATTTACTGATGACGATATTACTTATCTAAGAAATAAACACGCCTTCTCCGAAGAATTTCTTGACTATCTAAGAGACTTCGATTTTAGTTGCGATGTTTGGGCTGTTCCAGAAGGAAACCCAGTATTTCCAAACGAACCTCTTGTAACTGTTCGTGGTCCCGTAATTCAAGCTCAATTCCTTGAAACAATGATTCTTTTAACAATAAATCATCAGACACTGATTGCCACAAAAGCTAATAGAATTTGTAGAGCAGCGGATGGGCGTCCTGTAATGGAATTTGGTTCAAGAAGAGCTCAAGGTTATGATGGTGCAATTTATGGTGCTAGAGCAGCTATTATAGGCGGATGTAGTTCAACAGCCTGCACTATGTCAGACAGAATGTTTAATATCCCTGCTGTTGGAACTATGGCTCATAGTTGGGTTCAATTATATGATACAGAATATGATGCTTTTAAAGCCTGGGCTGAAATTTATCCAGACGACTGCGTATTACTTATTGATACCTACAATGTCATAAAGTCAGGAATTCCAAATGCAATAAAAGTATTTGACGAAGTTTTAAAGCCTCTTGGTAAAAGACCTCGTGGCGTAAGAATAGATTCTGGTGATATTACTTACCTAACAACAAAATGCAGAAAGATGTTAGATGAAGCTGGATATGAGGATTGTGGAATTGTAGTCTCAAACTCTCTTGATGAGCACATTATAAAAGATGTATTAGACCAAGGTGCATGCATAAACTCTTTTGGAGTTGGGGAGCGACTTATAACTGCTAAGTCAGAACCTGTTTTTGGTGGTGTTTATAAATTAGTTGCATTGGAAGGTGATAATGAAATTATCCCTAAAATTAAAATAAGTGAAAATGAAGAAAAAATAACAAATCCAGGTTTTAAGAAGATAATAAGAATATTTGATAAAAACTCTCATAAGGCCATTGCGGATTTAATTACTTTAAGAGATGAAAACATTAACGAGAATGAACCATTAATAATATTCGACCCTATTCACACATGGAAGAGAAAAAAAATCAAGAACTATTACACTAAAGAACTTCAAGCCCAAATATTCAAAAGTGGAAAGTGCGTGTATAAATCTCCTACAGTTTTAGAAATAAAAGATTTTTCAAAACTTGAAACTGATAAGCTGTGGCCTGAAGTACTTAGATTTGAAAATCCTCATACTTATTATGTTGATTTATCACAAAATTTATGGTCTTTAAAACATTCTCTTCTTCATAAATATACAAACTCTTATGAAGCACAAGAGTAAGACTATATAAAACTAAGTTAATTAGTGAACTTGTCTAAAAATATTATAATATATTTATAGATTAAATAAAGATATACTTCTTTTATTTATAAAAATATAGATTAGAATATATGAAAATATTCTAATCTATATTTCTTTAGCATTAATAGTTAATATTTATTCTCTTTTCGTCATCATATATAGACAAATTTAGAAAACCATAGTCTTCTTTCATAATTTCCTTAAAATCGATACTGGTTGACTCACTACATTCATTAAAAACACAACACTTATCCTCTTGCCCTTTTAATGCTTCACTTTTTATAGGGCATTCGCTATAACACTCCACTTTCTCTTTTGTTGTTGACCAAAATGGACACCTACTCATAAAACCCGCCATCCTTTTCTCATCCTAATAATTTATAAATCTCATAAATTTATGAATTCATTATATTACAAACGCCCTTAAAAGTAAAGATTTTACAATGGAATTCTATGTAAAATTAAGGAGCATTTTTTATAATGCTCCTTAATTTTTATAATTATATTTGACAAATATTCTTAACAACTGATATATTTATAAGTTCATTTTGGAATGCTCTAAGCAATGCTTTTTCCAAAACTTTTTCTTTATCAAAGTTCTCTATGTCTCTACATTCAGAAAAAACTTTATTTTTCTCGCCTTTAACATTTTTATAAGTTAATGTCACATATGGCTTGTCATATTCTACTTCTAATATTTTTATTCCCCAAGATATTTGTGCGAAGTCTCCATCAACAGTTAATTTTGTTAATTCCTTTAACTTCTCATTATCCTTGCTTGGATCATTTACAATTATTAATTCGTCCCCAACTTTATATTTTCCCACAAAAATACGCCTCCTCATCAATTTCTATTTATATTTTTATCATAGGCTAAATGATTTTGATTAAGTCTGTAATAAAAATTATCATTTTTTTGTAGAAATAGTAATTATAATTACTGTAGTATGTTAATTAATTAACATACTCTGCTTAGTTATATTTTAACAGACTTTTCTTTAATGTACAACAAATTTTTGATATTTTCATTCAATTATCAGAAAATTAATTGAAATTTGGTATTTATTTATAATTAAATGTTCAAATTAAACAAACTCAATCTTTTTCTTTGCATTTTTATTAACAATATTTCTCTAAATAATAATAATTGTTTAAAAATAGTATTAATTAATTAATTGACTCTTTATTTATTTTTATGTTATAATCGATACATAAAACTAATAGAAGTGAGGTTTTTACAATGGATCAAATAGCTTCAGTTTTTAAAGAAAAAAAGCTAAAATTAACTCCTCAACGTCTTGCAGTATATAACTATTTAATTAATACTACTTCTCATCCTTCAGCAGATGTCATTTATTCTGATATCCATATCCAATATCCAACTATGAGTTTAGCTACTGTATATAAAGCATTAAAAACATTAGTTGATGTAGGATTAATTCAAGAAATAAATGTTGGTGAAGGAAACTTTAGATATGATGGAAATTCATCACCTCATCCTCACTTACAATGCTTAAGTTGCGGAAGAGTCGATGATTTTAATGATCTATCTCTAGATAATCTTAATGCTTTTGCAAAAGAGCATACTGATTATCAGATTGTTTCAAATAAGGTTTATTTTTATGGTTATTGTAGCAACTGCAAATAATTGTTATCTTTTTCATCCTGATCATAACTTAGGCAAGAAATATTTTGCTTGAAGTTATGGTCTTTTTTTATTTTATCGCTTTTATATTATTAATATGCATCACTATATCAACATATAATTTATTGAGGTGATACATAATGAAAATCATAATATTAAAGAAAAGGATTTTAGTAAACTCAGTACTATATATATCAGCATTATTTTTAATTTTAAGTATGGTTTACTTTATTTCTAATAAGTTTAAGTCCTTACAAACTATGTCTCCAATAAACATTACCCAAAATACACAATACGACTTAACAGGTGATGGCAAAAAAGATACTTTTCAATTATTAAGTTCACAAAATAAGGTTGATTTTAATATAAATTGTTTTGATAATGATCATTATCTTTCAAATCAGCTTAGTGACAAAACACTTTTCACAACTAATCTTCATTTTGAGCCTAAAGTTTATTTTCATAATCTTTCTAGAGATAATATTCCTGAAATTATACTTCTTGGCTCTAAAAATAATAAATCTACCTCTTATGTATTTAAGTGGAATAAGAAAAACTTTGATTTGCTTTATTCAAGTAATAATAATATTTTTGGTATATTGGATTGTAAAAATTCTAAGACTCCTCAATGTTATTCAATATCATCATCAGAAGGGCTTTCTTCATTAAATAGCTTTATGCTCATTAATAATGATATTTTAGATACTAGTAAGGATAATACAAATCTTCCATCATTAGATTCTGCAACAAGTTTTATTAATTTAGTTGAACTTCCTTACGTAGTTGATGATCTTCCTGATATCTTCTCTTCTGCAATTGACAAGGAGAATTTATCTTTACTTTGGAGTTTAGACAAAGATAATTATTCGTATACTTTTCAAAATGCCTTTTTCTATGATTATAAGTGGACTGACTCATTAGAGCCGTCAGCTATAAGGTGGAGACTATCTTTTGAAAAAAGCAATCTTAAAGGTACAAATAATAAGAGTGAGTTGATATTATTAATAGATTTTGAAAAGCAAGGTTCTTCTTATAAAATAAATAGTATACAAAAAGCTAAATAAATATAAAAGGCCGCATTAGCGGCCTAAAGGGGGATGAGGGGTTACTTAATGAAGTAAAAAATTTATCCGATAGTTGAACTGCCATTAACACATCAAACTCTTTAAATGTTAACCAAACGGCATTAAACTTCTGGATAAGTTTAACTAGATTTTAGATGGAAATACCTATCTAAATCAAGTCTTACTTAATAATAATCCATTAAGTTTGTAAGAGAATACTTTCTCTATTACATTAATATTATTGACATGATTTCTTTTTGTATACACAATTTAAAAAATAATTTTTATTTTTTACGCTTCTTTGAGTTCTCCATTCTTATAAGCTTCAATGATTCTATCAATAAACTTTATTCTATCCGGATGAGCATAGCTTCTAATTGCCATTAAAAATTCTAAGTTCGCATCCTTATCCTTAATGTTTTTATTGGTTGTAACATTGCTCTTTTTAACACCTTTATCTTCATTTAGATTTTCAGAATTTTTAGGATTCGTATTGCTAGAATATTCTTTAGGATTTGAATACATATTCTTATTATTTACATTACTTTGACTTCCACTCATATTTCCTTGAAATAAGTTATTATCTAAATTTAACCCCATCATTTGAGCTATTGAATTTAAATTTCCCAAATTAAATCCATTTGTATTCATTGAAGCTAACATATTCCCCATATTATTCATATCAAAATTTCCACCTAGTAATCCCATTAACTGCATAGGATCAATTCCAAAAGGTGCATTTCTAGCATTATCATTAATATTAGAACTAGTATCACTTGATGTTTGACCTTGTTCTCTATGTTTATGCTTAGCCATTTTAAAATCCTCTCACTTAAAATTGTCTCTTTTTAATATATGTATATCATTCTAAAAATGTTTATATTTTTATGCATTTTTTTAGAGGGCTTTAAAGCCCTCTATCCACTATCCTAGCAGCAATAACTACCTTGGTTTCCACTTCCTAAAAAGTCAGTGAAACAGCCACCACATAATAAGAATAGTAAAATAATCAAATAAGATTTATTGCAGTTTAATAAACCTGATCCGCATGCTATTAATAGGAATATAATTGGTGTGCAGCCACTTCCTCCGCCTCCAAATAAACCTGAATTATTAGACTCACAGCAGCACTCATGATGTTTCTTTTCACAGCAACATTTATTCTTCTTTCTAGACATATTTATCTCTCCTTCCTAAAAATTCAGAATTTTAGCAGCTAGCACCGCAACCAAAATTGTTATTATATCCTCCGCCTAAGCCAGGATTGAATCCGCCTCCAATTCCACAGCCACCATTAAAGTTATTATTGCAAAGGAATAGTATTACTAATATAAACAAATATGGTGAGCAGTTGCTTAAGAATCCACTACCATAGCTTCCGCTTCCGCTACCGCAGCAACACTCTTTTTTCTCACAGCAGCATTCTTTTTTTTCACAGCAGCAGTCATTTCCTCGTCTATTTCTGCCGCATCCACAGTAAAATAATATTAATAAAATCCAAATCCAGCTACCAAATCCGCAGCCACAAGCATTTCCAAATCCTTGTTGTCCAAAGCCATAACCTGCTCCTGGAAATCCTCCTATACCTGGTCCTCCGAAGTTTGGCCCGCAACTAGAACTGTTATCACAACAATCGTCATCACATGAATTTAAACCATTTAGGATATCATTCATCTCCATATTTATTCCTCCTTGGAAATATTTTTTTCTTTTTTATACTATATATTATTCCTACCTAAAATTTTTGACACTATTTTTTATAACTTATAATTATTTAAATTTTTTATCAACTATTTTAAGAAATAATGTCATTACTTAAATAGAAATAACCTCTTACAAATATTATATCTGTAAGAGGTTATTTGTTTACTATTATGCAAAAATTTATAAAAAGTATTTTACTAATCTAAATCTGTCGCAAATTCTAAGAAAAGATTATCTATTAGTTCATCTTTCCCATCTTTATTTAATGATGAGAAAAAATATAATTTGTCATCTGGATTTAATTTGAGCGTTTCTTTTATAACCTTCTCGTTTTTCTTCAATTCATTCCGTGTAAGTTTATCGCTCTTTGTAGCAACTACTATAACATCATAACCAAAGTGTTTTATCCATTCATGCATCATTATATCGTCACCTGTTGGCTTATGCCTTGAATCTACAAGCAAAACAACTCTTTTTAGCTGTTCTCTTCCAGTCAAATACATTTCAACAGTTTTCCCCCAGCTATCCTTCTCCGCCTTTGAAACTTTTGCATATCCATATCCAGGCAAATCAACTAAATAAAAATCATCATTTATAAGAAAAAAGTTAACTAATCTAGTTTTTCCTGGAGTCTGACTAACCTTTGCAAGTTTTTTTCTATTGGTTAATGAATTTATCAGCGAACTCTTTCCTACATTAGATCTTCCAACAAATGCAACTTCCACTCTATTATCTATAGGATATTGATTCTTCTTTACTGCTGACGTAATAAAATCTGATTTCTTAATTCTCATTAGTATCCTCTCCAATTAGTGCATTTTTCAATACCTCATTAACTTCTTTAGCTGAAATAATATTCAAGCTATTTCTAATCGAATTCGGTATCTTATCTATATCTTTCTCATTTTCTTTAGGAATTATTATAGTATCTACTCCTGCTCTAAATGCTGCTAAAGATTTTTCCTTTAGCCCACCAATCGGAAGCACTCTTCCTGTTAATGTAACTTCACCTGTCATTGCTACATTATGCTTAACCTTCTTACCAGATAGTGCTGATACAAGTGCAGTTACCATAGTCACGCCTGCCGATGGACCATCCTTAGGCACTGCACCTTCTGGTGCGTGAATATGAATATCCTTTTCCTTATAAAAAGTTTCATTTATCCCAAACTTAATCGCATTAGCTCTAACATAACTGTATGCTGTTCTTGCCGACTCTTGCATAACATCTCCAAGCTTACCTGTAAGTTCAAGTTTTCCTGAACCAGTCATAACCATAGCTTCTATTGGAAGCGTATCGCCTCCATATGCAGTCCATGCCATTCCTGTAACTACTCCAACCTTGTCCACTTTGTCTATTTGATCAAAATCAAACGTCTTCTTACCTAATAATTTTTCAACGCTTTCATTATTAATCAAAAATTCTTTTTGTTCTCTTTTTAACATTTCTGCTAATACTTTTCTTATTAAAGAACTTAATTTTCTTTCTAACCCACGAACTCCTGATTCTCTTGTATATCCTTCAATGACCATTTTAATAGAATCATCTTCTATCTCAATTTTATCTTGTGGAATATCAAGTTCTTTAAATATCTTAGGAATAAGATGATTTTTAGCTATATTGAATTTTTCTTCATACGTATATCCAGATACTTCAATAACTTCCATTCTATCTAAAAGCGGCCTTGGTATGGTTTCTAAAGAGTTTGCTGTTGCTATAAACATAACCTTAGACAAATCCATTGGCACTTCTAAATAACTATCTCTAAAATCTTTATTTTGCTCACTATCTAATATTTCTAATAATGCATCAGATGGATCACCTTTATAGCTTGAACTAATTTTATCTATCTCATCAAAAAGCATTAATGGATTCATAGATTTTGCCTCTTTCATTGCATAGACTATTCTACCTGGAATCGCACCAACATATGTCTTTCTATGACCTCTTATTTCAGCTTCATCCTTCATTCCACCTACAGATATTCTTGTATATTTTCTATTAATGGCATTAGCTATAGATTTTGCTATAGATGTCTTTCCTACACCTGGAGGGCCAACCAAACAAAGAATAGGTCCTTTTTGAGACTTACTGAATTGTTTTACTGCCAAATACTCTATAATTCTATCTTTAACGTCTTCCAATCCATAGTGTTCATTATCTAAAACCTCTCTTGCTTTAGCAACATTAATATTTTCCTTTGTATTCTTACCCCAAGGGATATCCAATACCCAGTCTAAATATGCCTTTACAACATTGCCTTCTGATGACGTAGGACTCATATTTTTAAGTCTTGATAACTCGTAATTAACCTTTTCTTTAACTTCACTAGGAAGTTTAGCTTTCTTGATTTTTTCTTCATACTTAGCTATTTCCTTCTTGTCCTCATCATCTTCACCTAATTCTTCTTGAATAGCACGCAACTGCTCTCTTAGATAAAATTCCTTCTGCTCTTTCGCAACTGTATTCTTTACTTTATTAGCAATCTTTTTTTGGATTTTTGCTATAGAAATCTCTATTTTAATTCTTTCTAATACTTTCTCTACTCTCTTGGTTATATCTACTATTTCCAAAATTTCTTGCTTAAGCTTTTCATCAGTTATTGCATAAGAAGCTACCATGTCTACAAACTGACTTGGTTTTTCCAGTGAATCTATTGATTTAACTGCTTCTCCAAAATTATCTTCACTTAACTTAAGTAGTTTCATAAATTCTTTATCCAAGAATTTAATATAGGCGTCTAATTCCTCATTCTTAACCACTTTATCATCTAATTTTTTTACTGAAACTTTTATATAACTTTCTTCTTCCTCTATATATTTAACTATTTTACCTCTTTCTTGGCCTTCCACAAGAACTCTAATAGTATTATCAGACATCTTTAAGATTTGCTTTATTTTACATATGGTTCCAATCGAATATATTTCATCTTGATTAGGTTCTTCTATCATTGAATCTTTTTGGCCTACAAGAAAAACTTCTTGTTCATCTAACATAGCTTGTTCAATAGCTGCTATGGATTTTTCTCTTCCCACATCAAAATGTACAACCACACTAGGAAAAACAGTCAATCCTCTTAAAGGAATTAGCGGAATCGTATATAGCTTTTTCATAGTACTATTTCCCCCCATATCTTAATTACATTATTTATTTTGACTTATCTAGTATACACATAATAAATATTTTTTTCAATGATTCTAAAAATAAAAAACTCATTATATATTGTATAGTTTACAAAACAAGTATACCTAGTCACTTGCTTTGTAAACTTACAATAATTTTATTTAATAAAACAGCATATACATTACTATAAATACTATTTAGTTTATCTATTATAACATAATATATTAATTTTAAAAGAAAAAGTGTAAAAATATTAAGATTTATTCATATTTTACTGTACTAATTAAAAATATAACTTTACAAGTTATTCAAAATGTTATTGCCTTCAGCTGATAATATTTCTCGCTCACTTTCATTAATTATATCTTCTTCTATAGCCAACTTAATTACCTCTTTAAAATTTGTTACAGGAATTATTTCTATTTCACATATTTCATGTAGTGATTCATCATAATTTTCTTGTGGAATTATAACTTTTTTTGCACCAGCTTTAAAGGCTGCAGATATTTTGGCCTTAACTCCTCCTATAGCTTTTACAGACCCTAATATGCTTATTTCTCCAGTCATAGCAACAAACCTATTTATTTTCTGTTTAGTTATAGCGCTATAGATAGCTGTTGCAATACTTATACCAGCTGATGGGCCATCAACTGGAATTCCTCCTGATATATTTACATGTATATCATATCTATCAGTTGATAAATCGAATAAATTATCTAATACTGTAAGCACATTTTGAACAGATGCAAAAGCAGTGCTTTTCATTTTTATTTTTTTATTGTTATTAGTTATCTCTTCCTCTTCAACTATTCCAGTTATTTTAAGTTCGCCTCTTCTACCTGTAACTTTCTTACAACTAACTTCAAGAGGCATTAACATTCCAATGTTTGCTCCATATACTGCTAATCCATTAACAACCCCAACTCTAGATTGAGATGGTATCTTATTTGAAATTATTTTATTATACTGTCCATTCTCTAATACCCATTTAATATCATCTAATGTAATCTCACTTCTATCTTCATTAATAGCAATTCCAGACGCCAGCTGAATCAAATTTATTACTTCTCTACCATTTGTGCAATATTTACTTACTTCTTCAACACCATCTTTTGAAATTTGCAATCCAACTTTATTAACACAATTTTCAGCTATTTTCTCTATTTCTTCAGGCAATAATGCTCTAAAAAAGATTTCAACACATCTTGATCTTATAGCTGGTATGATTTCATGTGGCGCTCTTGTTGTTGCTCCTATTAATCGAAAATCTGCAGGAAGCCCATTCTCAAATACTTCCTTTATGTACTTAGGCATATTAGCATCTTCTGAACTATAATATGAACTATCTAAAAACACTTTTCTATCTTCTAATACCTTTAATAACTTATTTAACTCAATTGGATGAAGCTCTCCAATCTCATCTAAAAATAATACACCTCCATGAGCTTTTGTAACAGCTCCTGCCTTTGGTTGCGGAATTCCAGCTATACCTAAAGAACCAGCTCCTTGATAAATCGGATCATGCACTGAACCTATTAGCGGATCTGCTATTCCTCTCTCATCAAATCTCAATGTGGTTGCATCTAACTCAACAAATTTTGACTTTTCTGTAAATGGCGATAGTTTAGATTTTCTAGCTTCCTCCAACACCAATCTAGCTGCCGCCGTCTTTCCAACCCCTGGTGGTCCGTAAATTATAACATGTTGAGGATTCGGTCCGCAAAGAGCAGCCTTTAATGCTTTAATACCTTTTTCTTGCCCTATTACCTCATCAAAGCTAGATGGTCTACTTTTTTCAGTAAGTGGCTTAGATAAACTTATTTGTCTTAATCTATTTAGATTATTTAATTCCTTAGTATTTTCCCTATCAATTATTATCTCCCTATTTTTTTGTGGTTTACTTATTGCATTACACATAACATAAACCATGAGAATTAGAACTATAATTTGCAAAATCATTAATATATTTGTCATAATCTTTAAATATACTTACCTTTACTAATATATACATTATTTTCCTTATTATTACTAAAGTAAATATACTTTGCCTCCTTCAATTTTTATTATTAGTATTATTTGCTTATTATTGCAAATATATTCTTGATTTTGAAATATAAATAAAAATAATCCAATATTTAAAATACTAAAAACTTGTAAAAAACGCTAAATAAGTCAGTATATATTAAAAAATATATACTGACTTATTATTCTCGCTAATAATTAAGCTGATTCAATATCTTTCTTAGTTCTAGCTTTTACTAAAGTAGGTCTAATCTTTCCTTCTTCTACTCTTTCAATTCTAGGCTGCTTTTTCTCTTTAATAGCCTCTTCAGTTATTATAACATTAGTTATTCTATTGTCAGAAGGTATCTCATACATTATTTCATTCATTATATCTTCAATAATAGCTCTTAAACCTCTAGCACCTGTCTGTCTGCTAATCGCTTCTTCTGCTATTGCGATTAATGACTTTTCGTCAAACTCTAACTTAACATCATCTAACTCGAATAATTTCTTATATTGCTTTACAAGAGCATTTTTAGGTTTAGTTAAAATTTGAATTAAAGCTTCTTTATCTAAAGACTCTAACGTAACTAGTATTGGAAGTCTTCCAACAAATTCAGGAATTAGCCCAAACTTTAATAAGTCTGCTGGCATAATTTCTTTAAGTAAGCTTCCAACATCCTTTTCATGTTTAGCTTGAATTTGTGCTCCAAATCCCATAGAACTCTTTCTTGTTCTATTTTCTATTATCTTATCAACACCATCAAAAGCTCCACCACAAATAAATAATATATTAGAAGTATTTATTTGGATAAACTCTTGATGAGGATGTTTTCTTCCACCTTGTGGAGGAACAGATGCAACAGTTCCTTCTAGTATCTTTAACAATGCTTGTTGAACACCTTCACCTGATACATCACGAGTAATAGATGGATTTTCTGATTTTCTAGCAATTTTATCTATTTCATCTATATAAATAATGCCTCTTTCAGCTTTTTCTACATCATAATCTGCATTCTGTATTAGTTTAAGAAGAATGTTTTCTACATCTTCTCCAACATATCCAGCTTCTGTTAATGTTGTAGCATCAGCAATTGCAAAAGGTACATTTAAAAATCTTGCTAATGTTTGAGCAAGTAGTGTTTTACCTGAACCAGTTGGCCCTAGTAGTAAAATGTTACTTTTTGATAATTCAACATCAATATCTTCTTTATTAGTATTAATTCTTTTATAATGATTATAAACTGCTACTGCTAAAGATTTTTTTGCTCTTTCTTGCCCAATGACATAAGAATCTAAGTATTCTTTAATCTCATTTGGCTTTGGTACACTTTTAGGGTCAAAATCAACAGTTTCTTGGAATTCATCTGCTATAATTTCAGAACATAAATCAATACATTCATCACAAATATATACTCCAGGACCTGCAATTAATCTTTTTACTTGTTCTTGAGTTTTGCCGCAGAAAGAACACTTTAACTGCTTCTTTTCATCATATTTAGCCATACATTCACCTCACTTAAAAACGTATAAATTGAAAATTCAATCTTATTTATCTTTTCCTATTTTATGCGTAGTTATTACTTCATCAACTAACCCATAAGCTTTAGCTTCTTCTGCAGACATGAAGTTATCTCTTTCTACATCTGCTTTAATTGTTTCTAAAGGCTTACCAGTATTTTCACTTAAAATTCTATTTAAAGTTTCTTTCATCTTTAATATTCTTTTAGCATGTATTTCAAAATCTGTTGCTTGACCTTGAAAACCGCCTAGTGGTTGATGTATCATAACTTCAGCGTTTGGAAGTGCAAATCTCTTTCCTTTTGTTCCAGAAGAAAGTAAAAATGCTCCCATTGAAGCTGCCATTCCTATACATATTGTTGATACGTCACACTTAATATATTGCATAGTATCATATATAGCATTTCCAGCTGTTATTGATCCTCCTGGACTATTTATATATAGATATATATCTTTATCTGGATCTTCACTTTCTAAAAATAATAATTGTGCTACTATTAAATTAGCACTATCATCATTTACTTCTCCACTTAACATGATTATTCTTTCTTTTAATAATCTTGAAAATATATCATAGGAACGTTCTCCTCTACTTGTTTGTTCTACAACCATAGGTACTAAAGCCATATAAATCCTCCTTTTACTATTATACTTTTTCTAATTCTAATTATATATTTTTTTTATTACTTTGTTAATTATTATTTGAATAAATTGCCAGAAAAAAATTTTTTTCTGGCAATTTATAATTAGCATTCTTATTTTATATTATATATTAAAATAAATTATTTGCAATTTTCTTTTAAGAATTTTAAAGTATTTTCTAATATTATGTCTTTTTCAATCATGTTTCTTTGAGACTTAACTAAGATTTTAGCCATTTTTTCTGGGTCTTTTGGTCCATAAATCTTTCCTAATTCTAAAGCTCTTGCATTTAATTCTTCTTCAGTTGCTTTAATTTCTTCTGTTTTTGCAATAGCTTCAAGAACTAAATCAGCTTTAACTTTTCTTTCTGCATTTTCTTTCATAAAGTCTCTCATTTTTTCAGTTGTATTTCCTGTGAATTCCATATATTGTTCTAAGCTTAAACCTTGATATTTTAATCTTCCTTCAAGATCTTGCATCATGGCATCAATTTCTTTATTTACCATAACTTCTGGAATATCCATTTTTGAGTTTTCAATTACTGCAGTTATAACAGCTTCTTCGAATTCTCTTTCTGCTTTTTCATCGTTATTTTTTTCTAATGTCTTTTTAAGATTTTCTTTTAATTCTGCAAATGTGTCAACTGCTGATACATCTTTAGCAAATTCATCATCTAATTCTGGCAATTCTTTAACTTTAATTGACTTAATTTCGACTTCAAACATTGCTGGTTTTCCGTTTAATTCTTCTTTTCCGTAAGCTTCTGGGAAAGTAACATTTACTTCTTTTTTGTCCCCAACTGCTAAACCGATTAATTGTTCTTCAAAATTATCAATGAAAGTACCAGAACCTATTTCTAAAGAATAATCAGAGCCTTCTCCACCTTCAAAAGCAACTCCATCTATGTATCCTTTGAAATCAATAACAGCTATATCCCCTTTAGCTATATTTCCCTCTGTTTTAACTTCTATTCTAGCATTTTTTTCTTGCATTTCTTTAATTTGCTTATCTATTTCAGTATCTTCTACTTCATATACAGGCTTCTTTATATCTAATCCTTTATACTCTCCAAGTTCTACTTCTGGATAAGTAGTAACTGTAGCAGTATAAACTAATTCTTTACCTTCTCCTAATTCTACTATATCAACTTGTGGATAATCTACAGGTCTAATATTTTCTGCATTTAATGCTTCTGGATATGATTCATCTATAGCAAAATTAACAGCATCATCATAGAATACTTCAACTCCATAGAACTTTTTAACCATTGCCATAGGAACTTTTCCTTTTCTAAATCCAGGTATATTATATCTGCTCTTATTCTTATTATAAGCTTTAGTTAATGCTGCATCGAATTTTTCAGCTTCAACCCTTATTTCTAATTTTATCACATTTGTTTCTATTTTTTCCACTTTAGCTTTCATTTTATTCTTTCCTCCTAAATAGTGTGCATCTAATTTAACTAAGTCATTATACCATAAACACTTAAATCTTATCAAATAATTTATTAATATTATCTCTATTGAATATAATTACCATTTACATCGATAAAATAAACTCTACCATCAACAGTAATTTTAACGCCTTTTTCTTCCTTTTCACCAATTTCTATATTAGCTCCAGCTAAATCCCAGATAACCTTATCTTCATTATTTGAAATATCAGTCATCCATACATACTTTTTAAGATTTCCAGCTCCAAAATATGGCCTATTAGTTACAAATATTATTTTATCTTCACTAATAAATTTTGGATTCTGATTCCATAAGTATTTTGGATTTGATTGAATTGTAGCTTCTTTAGTAAAAACACTTCCACTTGTAGATACATATTGATCTTTTGATATCACCTTGTTTGTTCCATCTAAATTATATAGAGTAATTATTGAATTTGTATCTCCTACAATTATTTCCTTACCAGATGGACTTATGCTGTAACTAACACCACTATCATTAGTATCTAAAGTTTTAAAAACTTTTCCAGCATTAGCATCATCTACATAAATTGCTTTTGCAATATTTCCACTCGCTAGAGTTATATTTATATATTCTTCTACCGGTTTTTGAGGCTCTTCTTCAACTACCTCCTCATCTTTTTTTTCATCAGATGTTTCTTCTTTTTCTGCTTTAGTTTGTTCTGAAGAATTATTAGTATCACTATCAATCCATGCCTGTATATTTTGTTTAATATTTTTATAATCTATTGGATTATACGCTATTTTAATTGATAGCGCAGATGTTATTAATATTATTGCCAAAAATATTATTATCGCATTTCTTCTTCTTCGCTTCATCCTTTTTTCATATTCTCTACTAAAAATACTTGGCTTTCCCAAAGATGGCCCCCTCCAAATCTTTCTAATGTATTATAATATAAACAAATTCATTATATATTATTCTTTTGTTTAAATCTACAATATATTTTATATTTTTGTAATCATATAATCCTAGATCAAAAGATAATATTATTTTTTACAACTGTTCTTGCTATTACAATTTGAGCACTTATCCTTTTTATTTTCTCCCTTTAAACAGCAGCCTCCGCATTGCAATAACCCTTCTTTTTTAAGTTCCTCTAGTGTTAATTTACAAACATTTTCTGAATACTCTTCATAATCTATAGTGTTTTTCAATAAGTCTTCCTTATATATTTTAATCATTTTTTTCTCCTACACATATTATTTTATTTTTAAACTTGTCATTATATATTTTAATATTGAATTTATATATTAATATAATAATTAAAAATTTTCACTTCTAAATCTATATCAAATTTAAATTAGTTTCTACATAATATCTATATTATACACCTATAAATTCTTATAATTTTTTCTATACAAAAAGACATTTACTTAGCAACGTAAACCTTACTTATTCCCCTTATATTTTAATTGTCATAATATAAAAAATTATTGTTTTTTTTTGTGATTATTGTATAATTAAATTATCAATATTGTAACAAATATGCCCATACACTTTATGGTTTATCGCCATAAAATTTTATAAACCCACAATAACATGTTCATTTATTTCCTTTCTCGAGTGGACATGCGAAAACCTGTACTATATATACAGGTTTTCTTTTTTATATTTGATATTATAAGTATTCTTGCCTATAATTAATAAAAAAACTTACTTTGTGTTTATCTAATATTATAATACTCAACTTATAATTGACAATCAACCGTTAAAATTTTGTAATTCTAAAACTTATGTTATTCAGATTTCAGCATCTTAACATCAAAAAAAGGATTGTTCAGACAAACAATCCTACTTTTATACTTATAATACCGATTAATTACAAATAGAATTTATTTAAACATTTGTTATCGGTTTTCTCTCACCTTTAAAATTATTAATTTTAGTTCTCCTCTTTTCCAATTCTGCTCCTACTTCTTCAATTGAAATATTCATTTGAGCCATTAGAACAAGTAAGTGATAAGTAAGATCACAAATCTCATTTATCTGTTCTTCTTTATTATTTTCTTTACAACTAATTATAACTTCCGTACATTCTTCTCCAACTTTTTTTAATATCTTGTTTGTTCCCTTTTCAAAAAGATACTTCGTATAGGATCCCTCTTCACCTTCCGTTTTTCTTTTTAATATAGTCTCATATAAAGCTCTTATATTTTCATCCATTTTTAATCCTCCAATACTTCCCATCTATAAATTACAAATCTCTATAAAAACAAGTTCTATTTCCTGTATGACATGCAGCCCCAACTTGTTCAGCTAATATCAAAATAGTATCATTATCACAATCTATTTTTATTTCTTTCACATACTGAAAATGTCCCGAAGTTGCTCCTTTATTCCAAAGTTCATCTCTACTTCTACTATAAAACCAAGTTGTATTATCTTCTAATGTCTTATTTAAACTTTCTTTTGACATATAGGCTAACATTAAAACCTCTTTAGTTTTATAATCTTGAACTATAGTTGGAATCAATCCATTCATCTTTTCAAAATCAACTTGCTCTACTCTCTTGCAACTCTCCATACAATTCTTCTCCCTTCAGGTATATACTAGCTATTTGCTTTTTTATATAATATTAAACTTATATACGTACTGAAATATTTTTATCATGTAAATATCTCTTAACTTCATCAACAGTTAATTCCCCATAGTGAAAAAGAGAAGCGGCAAGTGCTGCATCCGCTATATTATTCTTAAATACATCATAAAAATCTTCTAAACAACCGCATCCACCTGAAGCTATTACTGGAACATTAGTTATATTACTTACAGCTTTTGTTAATTCCAAATCAAAGCCTTTTTTAGTTCCATCTGCATCCATAGATGTTAAAAGAATTTCTCCAGCTCCAAGCGCTGTTGCTTCTTCAATCCACTTTAGCAGATCCAGTCCTGTATCAATTCTTCCTCCGTTTATTACAACGTTCCATCCTGTATTATCAGTTCTTTTCTTTGCATCAGCTGCCAATACTATACATTGACTTCCAAAATAGAAAGCTCCTTCTTTTATAAGCATTTTATTTCTAACAGCTGCTGAGTTTAAGCTCACCTTATCTGCTCCTGCTCTAAGTATTAACTTTATATCATCTAAAGTTTGAAGCCCACCGCCTACTGTAAATGGGATAAAAATTTTTTCAGCTACACTTTGAACAACTTTTTCCATTATGCCCCGTCTTTCATGAGTTGCTGTTATATCTAGGAATACTAATTCATCTGCACCTTGACTATTATAATATTCTGCAAGCGCAACAGGATCGCCTACATCGACCAACCCCTCAAAATTAACTCCTTTAACAACTCTTCCTTCTTTTACATCAAGACATGGAATAATTCTCTTAGTATGCATTCATTTATCTCCCCTCTTTAGAAATTTCTATTGCTTTTTCTAAAGACAATGTTCTAGCATATATAGCTTTACCTGTTATTGCCCCATATAAGCCTATATCTTTTAATTCTTTTATATTTTCAATATCCTTAATTCCGCCAGAAGCTGTAATATCAATACTTACTGTTTCTTTAAGTTTTTTAAGCATTTCCACATTAGGTCCTTCTAAAGTTCCATCCTTACTAATATCAGTCACTATTATATTTTTAACACCTATATTCTCCATCTTTTCAGCAAATTCTATATACTCTAGCTCACTAGCCGCAAGCCATCCTCTTCCGTATACTTTACCGTCTTTGCAGTCTATTCCCACTGCTATCTTACTGCCATATATTGATATTGCCTTTTTTAGTAACTCCTCATCTTCCATTGCTATTGTTCCTAGAATTACTCTTGCTACGCCATTATCTAAAAGATATTTGATAGTTTCAAAAGATCTTATTCCGCCACCTAGTTCCACAGGAATATTAAGTTCTTTAGCAATTTTGATTACTAACTCATGATTTTGATTACTTCCATTTTTAGCCCCATCTAAATCTACTAAATGTATATATTCCGCTCCTATATCTTGAAAAGATTTTGCTGTTTCAAACACATCATCTGCAACAATTTCTTTTTTATTATAATCTCCCTGATACAATCTTACTGGCTTGCCATCAATTATATCAATTGCTGGTAAAATTATCATTTAATCAACTCCCCAAAATTTTTTAAAATAGCCAAGCCTACAGATCCACTTTTTTCCGGATGAAATTGAGCCCCTATTACATTTTTGCACCTAACAACACCTGGTATCTTATTTTTCCCGTATTCGCTGTATGCCACCAAATCTTCATCATTATAACCTTGTGCAAAATAAGAATGCACATAATAGACAAATTCCCCTTCATCTATACCTCTAAGAAGTTCATCGCTTCTACTAAACACCAAATCATTCCAACCGATATGTGGGCTCTTTATATTATTAACTTTATCATCTTTCATTTTAATAATATTACCTTTTAATAAGCCGAGGCCTTTTCTTTCAATTCCTTCAAATCCATTTTCAAATAATAATTGCATACCGAGACATATTCCAAGAAGCGGTTTATTCTTTCTTACTTCTTCTGATATTATTTTGTCTAAAGATAATTTTTCAATAGTCTCCATAGCATCAGGGAACGCTCCAACACCTGGTAATATTAACGCATCAGCATCTCTGATTTCATCTTCATTACATGAAATCTTATTTTCAATCTCAAGATAATCCAAGGCATTCTTAACGCTTTTTAAATTTCCCATTCCATAGTCTATTATAACTATCATTATATAACCCCCTCCTATAATAAAGATTAAAATGAATAACAAATGATAAATTAACATCTCTATTCCCCAAATTTTATAAATATCTTATTAATAATCATAATTATTCATTTTTCTTTTTTATAATTTTTTATAAACTTCCTTTAGTAGATGGTATATCATTATCACTACTTCTAGATATAGCTTCTTTAATTGCTCTTCCAAAAGCTTTAAATAAGGCTTCTATTTTATGATGATCATTTTCACCGTATAAAACTTTTAAATGAAGTGTTATTCCGGCATTAAATGCAAAGGCTCTGAAAAATTCAACCACCATTTCAGTTGACATTTCTCCAACTTTTTCTCTCTTAAAATCACAATCAAAAACCAAAAAAGGTCTATTGCTCACATCAATTGACGCTAAAGCAAGCGTTTCATCCATTGGTACATAAAAAGTTCCATATCTGTTTATTCCATGCTTATCTCCTAGTGATTCTTTGAATGCTTCCCCTAATGTTATTCCGATGTCTTCTATCGTATGATGATCACATACATATGAATCACCTTTAGCAAATACATTCAAGTCAACCTTACTATTAAATGAAAACAAAGTTAACATATGGTCTAGAAATCCAATCCCTGTATTTATTTCACTATTCCCGTTTCCATCTAAGTCAATTTCTACCCTAACACTAGTTTCTTTAGTTATTCTTTCTCTTCTTGAGCTTCTATCTGACATACTAATTCTCCTTAAAACGAATAATTGTATTTTAAATATAGTGTTCCAAAAGAATTCTATATATTAATAATACCTATATAAAACATAATCTTTCTATAGTCAAGCATATCTAAGAAAATAATATGCAGATGATATGATTATTTTTTATTGGGCAGAAGATTATCCATTTAAATAAATCAACATACCAACTTATCACTTTCCTAAATATGCCAGTATTTATACATATATAAAAATCTTCTTTATTCCTTCAACTACTTTCCTATTTTGCATTGGTGAGCCAACTGTAATTCTGAAGCTGTCATCATTAAAATTTCTAATTATTATCCCATTACTCTCAAGTCCCTTAATAAGAGCTTCCTTATGAGGTGTTCGTCCAAAAATGTAGTTTCCCTTTGACGGATAGAATTGTATTTTCATTGCAGCATTTTTTTCAACCTCTTTTAAATTCCCATATAATTCTTCTCTTTGTTTAACTATTTGTTTTGCATTTTTAACGACATTTTCTGGATATCTCAAAGCCATTGAGGCTAAATTTTGCGAAAACGAACTTATTGTATACGGAATTTTATAATTTAATAATTCAGAAATATTATTTTCATGAGTTATCAAAAATCCTACTCTCAACGATGCAAGCCCCCAAGCCTTTGACAAGGTTCTTGTAACAACCAAATTTTTATATTTATTTATATATGGAATCATTGATTTTCCGTAGAACTCATAATAAGCCTCATCCACAAGAACAACTGTATTTTTAAAAACTTCTAAAATACTAACTATATCTTCTAACTCTATTCCAATTCCAGTAGGATTATTGGGATTTGAAAAAATAATTAGATCTACGGCTTCTTGTTTTCCTATATTTATAAATTCCTGAACATTAAAATTCATAGTTTTGCCTATATCATATTTCTTTAATTCTCCACCAAATCTTGAAACAAAAAAATCATACATTGTAAAATCTGGTCCTAGAGTTAATGCCTTCTTTCCATTTTTAATAGCCTTACTTACAACAAGTTCAAGCATTTCATCAGACCCATTTCCTACAATTATATTTTTGCTCTCTATATTGGCATAATTTGCATATAATTCTTTAATGGTAGTCATCTCATTTGTAGGATACCTATGGAAAAGTACATTAGTTAAGCAAGATTTCATTTTCATTAGTATCTTTGGGTCCATCTCTAGATAAATTTCATTGCTATCTAGATTTATTGTATACTCATCATACGAATTTATATACTCATTATAAGTTCCCATTCTCTAATCTCACTTTCACAGAATTAGCATGAGCTGTAAGTCCTTCCTTGCTTGCTAATGTTATAATTTTTTCTCCATTTTCCATAAGTGCTTCTTCTGAATAATAAATGAAAGAAGATTTTTTTATAAAACTATCAACTGATAACGGTGAAAAAAACCTTGCTGTACCACTTGTAGGTAATACATGATTTGTTCCCCCAAAATAGTCTCCTATAGGCTCTGGACAGTATCTTCCTAAAAATACAGACCCTGCATTTCTAACCATACCTAAATATTTCATTGGATCATCTACCATTAGTTCTAAATGCTCTGGCGCTATAGAATTAGAAATGTCAATACATTCTTCTATTGTTCTGCAAATTATTGTGCTTCCAAAGTTTTTAAGAGAAGTTCTTATTATTTCTTCTCTTTCAAGAGTCTTTACTTGTCGTTCCAACTCCATCTCAACTCTCTTGTGTAATTCTTTTGATGTTGTGATTAATATTGATGATGCTAATTTATCATGCTCTGCCTGTGACATTAAATCTGCTGCTACAAAACTCGGATTAGATTTTTCATCAGCAATAACCAATATTTCACTAGGCCCTGCAATCATATCTATATCAACTTCTCCAAATACCAATTTCTTTGCAGTAGCAACAAATATATTTCCTGGTCCAACAATTTTATCAACCTTTTTAATGCTTTCTGTTCCATAAGCCAAAGCCGCAACAGCTTGTGCTCCTCCAACTTTATATATTTTATTAATTCCTGCTATTCTCGCAGCCACTCCAATATATGGATTAATTCCTCCATTTTTATCTGGTGGAGTTACCATAACAATTTCATCTACTCCTGCTACTTTTGCAGGTATTACATTCATAAGCACTGATGATGGATAAGCAGCGGTTCCACCAGGGACATAAACTCCAACTCTTTCTAAAGGCAATACTCTCTGCCCTAGGTATACTCCTTTATCTTTTGTCATTAAAAATCCATTTGATTTTTGTTTTTCGTGATACTCCTTTATATTTGCTTTAGCTTCTTCTAATGCTTCAATGAACTCTTTCTCCACTTTATTAAAACATTCATCAATTTCAAGAGTTGACACTTCTAAAGTTTCAAGTTCAACCTTATCAAATGACTTCGTAAGTTCAAATAAAGCTTTATCCCCATCTTTTTTCACTCTTGATAGAATACTATTTACACTTGAGATTATCTCTTGTTCTGTTTCTGTAACTCTACCTTTAAGTTCACTAATTAAGCTTTCTTTATTACTCTCAGTAATCTCCATTAAATTTAACATATAATTAATAGCCCCCCTTTGACTTGATAAAAAGTAATAACAACAAAAAATACTCTTTAAATTTTATTTATTATTTTTTATTAATTACTCAAGATATCATAATCAATTTTATCAACATCTCACGAATTTTGTCAATTATCAATCACTTTCTTAATCCTATCTATAAAATCCCATATTTCATTCTGCTTCATTTTAAAACTAGCTTTATTCACTATCAATCTAGCACTTATTTCACAAATCCTATCTATAACAACTAAACCATTTTCCTTTAAAGTTGTTCCGGTTTCCATGATATCCACAATTCCATCGCATAGGCCTAATATTGGTGCAAGTTCTACTGATCCCTCTATTTTTATAACTTCTACATCCATCCCTTTCTTTTTAAAATAATCTTTTGCAACTTTTGGATATTTACTTCCTATTTTTATATGACCAACCTTTTTGAAAATATCACTTTCTGGTAATGATGCTACTATAAATCCACACTTTCCAAATCCTAAATCCAAAACTTCATAGCAATTATTATCACTTTCCAAAATAGTATCTTTTCCAACAACTCCAAGATCAGCTACTCCATGTTCAACATAAGTTATTGAGTCTGCTGCCTTTACCAAAAAATAATTTATATCCTGCGTTTTATCTTTAAACACAAGTTTTCTACCTTTATTTTTTAATTCTGAAGGATCGAATTTAGCCTTATCTAAGATTTTTATGGTTTCTTCTTCTAATCTTCCCTTTGTTAATGCTATGCTTATGCTCATTTTTAATATTCCCCACCCTTAACTACTTTTATTTCTTTTACATCTTCATTTGGTAATAAATCAACAATATACCCTTGATTTCTAAACTCTTCACTTTTTTTAATAGCTTCAATTCTAGCATTTTTATTATAGTATATCTTATATATATTTTCCTTTTCACTTGCTATTTTATTGAACTTTACAGTTGGAATCACAGCATCAATATCTATCGAAAATCCTACTGCTGGAACACATTTTTTTGAGAGCTCAATTAAATTATCATATCGCCCACCTCTCAACAATGTATTGCCAACACCTTCTCCATAACCTCTAAAAATAATTCCTGTGTAATAATTCAGTCTCGGAACCATCCCTAAATCAAACGTCACATTTTTACCATAGCCCAACAAATCTAATTCATAGTATAGCGCCTCTAAATAATCAAGATTTTTTCTTATCTCTTCATTAAATGCTAATTTTTTAGCCTCTTCCAAGATCTGTTTATCCCCAAACATCCAAGGCAACTTATTAAAAAATGCCTTATACTCTTCCTTTATATCTAAATCCTCTAAATAATCCTCCAAACTTTTCATATTTTTATCTTCTATAAACTGCGCAATGGCCTCTTTATATTCCTGCTTTATTTCTAAATTTTTGAATGCCCCATTAAAAAAACCGATATTTCCTATTTCAAGCTTAAAATCATTTAATCCTAATTTCTTCAAAGCTTCTAATGCCAATACTAATATTTCTAAATCAGATTTTTCATCTTCAAGTCCTATAAATTCAACACCGCAATCTGTATATTCATTCCTCTTTCCTCCAAGACTTGCGTGAACTCTAAAAACATTTGAGGTATACCTAAGCTTTATTGGTAATTCTACATCTTTGAGCTTAGTTTCCACAACTCTTGCTATTGGAATTGTCATATCTGGCCTCAAAATTAATATACGACCCCTATTATCGAAGAACTTGTACATATCTTCTTCTCTTAGAGTTTGTGAATTATAGTTGAAAGTTTCATAAAACTCCAGCGTCGGTGTTATAACTTCTTTATATCCCCATTTTTCAAAAAGTTTATCAATGTCTTTTTCTAAAATACGTTTTACTGCACATTCATCTAATACTAAATCCCTTGTTCCTTCTGGAAGTATATTCTTCTTATTCATTTTCCACCCCACCTATTCTTATTGCTTAACCTCTATATCATTTTATCATTTTATCAGTTTAGCGCGCTAAATTATCATTTAATTTATGATAACTTATTTTTTCTACCATGTCAATAATTTCAAAAGCTTTTATGCGTTTATAACTATTTATAAGTTATATGTTAAATATTCTTATATCCTTAATTTTAACTATATAGAAATTAGTGTTATAATATAATAGTTTATTTGTAAAAGTATTTTTAATACTGGAAATATATTGAAAGGAGACTTTTTACATTGATTACTAAAGATATACACATAAACGCAATAAAAAAAATGCACATCCATACCAAAACTTCTGAATCAGTACGTCTTGGTATTCTCCTTGCAATTGTTGGAGGTTTCTTAGATGCTTACACCTTTGTCTGCAGAGGTGAAGTTTTTGCTAATGCTCAAACTGGTAACCTTGTTTTACTTGGAATAGCTCTTACGAAGAGAAATTCTGTCCAAGCAATTACAGCTTTACTACCTATTTTAGCATTCGTGCTCGGGGTGATATTTACCGAAAGGATAAAAGATATTAAAGTTCCATCAATGACTTTTGCTACGAATGCAGAACGTATAATTCTAATCAGTGAAATTATTGTACTTTTTATTATAGGATTTATACCAACTACAGTACCACACATATTTGTAACAGTTCCAATTTCATTTGTGTCATCAGTTCAAATCGCATCTTTTGGAAAACTGATTGACTCTCCATATAGTACGGCTATGTGCACAGGTAATTTGCGTTCTGCATCTCAAGCTGCTTATAAAGCATTTATAGAAAAAGATAAAAAACTTGCTTTCAAAAGTATCCGCTACTTAGTTATAATATTTTTCTTTATTGTTGGAGCTTATTTAGGCGGAATCTTAACTTTACACGTTGGCGGTAAATCAATTTGGTTTGCTGTAGTAATATTAATTATTTCAGTAGGCTTGTTTAGCGTTGATAAATATATTTTTGACCATAGCTCCAAAGAACAAATAACAAATGAAACTTAGAATAGCATTTAAAGTATATAAAAAAAATACCTCAGGTAAAATAAACCTGAGGTATTTTTTTAAAATGTTACAACTTCAATATTTTCAATTGATTTTTGTACTAATTCATCCACATTTAATTTTTCTTCTTCTTTTATTATTGCATCAAGCTTTGGATTTGTCTTCGGATGCTTTGGAACAAATATTGTACAACAGTCCTCATAAGGTAAAATTGAAGTCTCATATGTTCCTATTTTTCTTGCTATTTCCATTATATCTGTTTTATCCATTGCAATTAATGGCCTAAATGATGGTCTATCTGCACAATTATCACTTACAATAAGACCATCCATGGTCTGACTTGCAACTTGACCTATGCTTTCTCCTGTACTTACTGAATTTATTCCATACTTATCTGCAAGTTTACATGCTATCCTCATCATAAATCTTCTCATTATTATTGTAAGTTCATCTTCTCTACATTTATTTATAATTTCCATTTGTATATCGGTAAAAGGAACTATGTACAAATTAATTTTTTCTGTATATTGAGCTAAAATTTTTGCTAAATCTTTAACTTTATCCTTTGCTCTTTCCGATGTATATGGGTGACTATGATAATAAACACAACTTACTTCAACACCTCTTTTAGCCATCATATATCCTGCTACTGGCGAATCGATACCACCAGATAACATTAACATTGTGCTACCATTCATTCCATACGGAAGACCTGCTGCTCCCTTTGTTATATCAGTATTTGCCCAAACATAAGCATAATTATTTCTTATTTCAATATTTATTAAAATATCTGGATTTTTAACATCAACATTTATTTCTCCGTCCAAATTAGTAAGAACATATGCTCCTACTTTCCTTGAAACTTCCATAGAATTCAATTCAAATTTTTTATTAGCTCTATTTGTATTAATCTTAAAAGTATTTCCTTCTGATTGTCTAACCTTTTCTAACGCAACCTCTTGTATACTATTAAAATCTATGTCGACTTCTCTAACTAAACATACTTCAAGTATCCCAAAAACTTTACTGATCCTATTAATACTTTCTTCTATTTCATCAGTTTTTATAAAATATCTTCCACTGTCGTGTATAAATTCAGCTTTTATACCCTCAAGCTTTTTAGCTATATTATCTCTTAATTTTCTTTCAAATTTACCTCTGTTTAACCCCTTTAAAAATATTTCTGGTGCATACTTTACTAAAATAAGTTCTCTCATTATTTTTTTATCCTCCTTAAAAATTTAAGTCCTTTTTCTAAAATGTCTACTACATAATCTATCTCTGATTCATCATTGTCATCCGAAAAAGAAAATCTAATTCCTCCTGATATTTCATCCTTAGTTAATCCTAAAGATTTTAATACATAACTGCCACCAATTCTCTCTCTTTCTTTAGAAGAACACGCTGATCCTGTAGACACATATATTCCTGATTCCTCTAAATAATGAAGTAATACTTCGCCTCTTACACCTCTGAAAGAAACATTCAATATATAAGGTGAAAAATCACTATTTAATGGACTGTTTATCTTTATATTATCGATGTTACTTAATTTATCCACGAATTTTTTCTTTATCTGAAATACCTTTTCGTAATTTTCTTTCATTTTATCATTTGAAATCTTAGAAGCTAAAGCCATTCCCATAATTCCAGGTATATTTTGTGTACCCGCTCTTATTCCAAACTCCTGAGATCCACCTTCTATCAACGGTGATAAAGAACTAGTATTTTTTATATATATAAACCCTACACCTTTAGGTCCATGAAATTTATGAGCACTTACTGTTAGAAAATCTATATTCATCTTCTTTACATCTATAGGTAATTTACCATAGCTTTGAACTGCATCAACATGAAATTTAGTTCTATTGCTGCTTGCTCTTATTATGTCTCCTATTTCTTTTAAATCTTGAATTACTCCAACTTCATTATTTACATGCATTATTGAAACCAATACTGTTTCCTTAGTTATGGCTTTTTTTAGCTGTTCTAAGTTAATCTTACCATCTTCATTTATCTCTAAAAATGTTACTTTAATATTATTTTCTTCTAATTTCTTTATAGTATTCAAAATAGAAGCATGTTCAAAAGGAGTTGTAATAAGATGAGTTCCGCTTTTCAAAAGCCCCTTTAGAACTAAATTATTTCCTTCACTTCCACCCGAAGTAAAATGTATTTCATTTTCACTTGCGTTTATAGTTTTAGCTAATATTCCTCTGCATTCTTTAAGTTTTCTTTCACTTTTCAACCCTAAATTATGTAAGGAAGACGGATTTCCGTAAAATTCCTTCATACCAAAACTCACTTCATCTATTACCTCACCAAGCGGCTTTGTTGTTGAACTATTATCAAAATAAACTTCCATATAAGTCTTCTTCCTTTCAAGTTTATAAACGTCTAAAGATCCATTTAAAATATATTCTTCCCTTATTATCTTATAAACTTACTATGTAATATACATGTTTTATTATAACAAAAAAATAATCCCTGCATAGTATTTTTTTAAATATATAAAATGAAGCAGTAAATAAGAAGTTCTTACTTACTGCTTCTGATAGAGAGAGAAAATTATTAAGGGATAATTTCTTAGTATTAATTTTTGCTATACTTTTCGTAATATTTAATAAGACCTTGAGTTCCTAGATCACCCAAATTATCGTTATCTAATGTTTTATACATTTTTAGCACTTCATTTAATACACCTAAATTTATGGAATTATCCGTAGACTCTTCTATTGCTAAATTCATATCCTTAATAAAATGCTTTATATAAAAACCAGGGTCAAAATCTCCTTTTAGCATACGAGGAGCCATATTTTTCATTTGCCAACTTCCAGCTGCACCTTCACTTATACTATCAAGCATGGTCTGAACATCTAATCCTGCTCCTTTTGCATACGTAATTGCTTCGCATACTCCAGCTATCGCACCAGCTAAAGCTATCTGATTTGCCATTTTAGTATGCTGTCCATTCCCAGCTTTTCCTTCATAAATTATATTAGTTCCAAGTGCAGATAAAACATCTTTATGTTTTTCAAAAACTTCTAAATCTCCACCAACCATTATAGATAATGTGGCATTCTTTGCTCCTACATCTCCTCCTGATACTGGTGCATCCAAAGCATATATTCCTCTCTTTTGGGCCTCATTATAAATTTTTATAGAAAGCTTCGGACTTGTAGTAGTCATGTCAATTATACAAGACTCTTTTTCAGCATTCTCTAAAATACCATTTTCCCCAAAATAAACTTCTTCTACATCTTTAGGATAGCCTACAATTGTTATTATGACGTCTTTATTATTTGCACAACTTTTAACATCGTCGCACCATTTAGCACCTTCATTTATAACATCAAGAACTTTTTCTTTTGTCCTTGTATAAATAGATACCTCATATCCTTTCTTCATTAGGTTTCTAACCATAGATTTTCCCATTACACCTACACCTATAAATCCAATCGTCTTCACTTCAAACTCCTCCATTTTTAGTTATAATATTTTGTATCCTCAGATTTAACTTCTTAAAATTAACATTAAGAATCTTTTTCTACGTCAATCCATGTCATTTTACTTTTTAGTCTATTAATTTCTGCTTCCTGATCTTTTATTATTGTTTTATAATAAACTTCTTTGTCTCCCCACTCTTTACTTAAATTGTTTATTAATGATGCCATTTCGTCAGCACTTCCTACAATTCTATTAAAGAGCATTAGGTTAGACTTAAGTATTTCCGGAATTTCATTATGGGAATATCTTAACCTATGATCTATTTCCCCATATCCTTCCTCAAAAATTGTTCTAACTTGTATCTCCGCTATTACCTTCTCATTGATTGGATAAAATTCAACTAAATAATGAACTGAACGATATCCAGAAGCTTTTGACCTTACCTCTATAATAGGATCGTCAAAAACATCTATATTATCTCCTTCTCTTACATTTGCAGTAATCTCAGTTACATTCCAAGTTTTTATTATAAAATCATGTATCCCCTGCCATTGGTCTTTAAATATATGTATAACTCTAATCCCTATTAAATCATTTATTTCATTTCTATAATTATTTACTGTAAATTCAAAATCATCTCCGTATTTATTTTTTCTATCTTCTGTCTTTCTTATAACTTTTTCTATTAATCTCTCAGGATCTTTAATCCTTGATTTAACAGAATGCACCATTCTCTGCGATCGTAAAATGTTTGCTATAAATGCAGCCTGGCTTTCATAGGAAGTTTTATAATTTATGTAGTCTTCGTAGATTTCCTTAAGATTTTCAATATTAATATTATTTTTAGAGATCATTTCTTTAGCCTGAGGATATTTTTCCAAAAATATATCTATGTTAAAACTTTTTTTCATTCTGCATACTCCTCCATAAATTCCATTAATTTCGATACTATATAGATTATACTACATTAGGCATAATCAAAAAATAACAAATCCATCTGCCACACCTATTTTCCACCATGCTGCGTCATCAGATTGCCCTAATAGCTAGCTATGAGCCCAATCTACTTCCTTACCTGATGAAAAATAATCATAGCATTTTGGACTTATTATTTTCTTTCATATGCCTTAATTAAAAATTATTTCAAAAAACTTCAACCAAAATGCGGTTGAAGCTCTTTATTAAAATTATATAGTTTATAATAGCTAATAGTTTAAATTAAATTTCTATAAAATAGACTTTTTAGAACGTATATGAATGTAAATTGTTTATTATCCACCAAAATTTTTGTTTACAAAATCCTTGTAAAGAATATGCTATCCAGCTTCTAATTTAATTCTTAGCAAATTTTTTAGTCCTATTTTTTGTCTATAAATTTCGATATTATCATTGTACAGACAGTATTTCCTGATGAATTTAATAATGTAGCTGGCGCATCAATTATTGTTGCTATTACAAGCATTATGGCTAATGCCTCCTGTGGAAATCCAAATATGCTTAAGATAAGCATTTCACCAATCGCCCCACCTCCTGGCACTGCTCCAACTACTGCACCAATAAGAAGCCCTGCTCCTAATATAGGAAGTAATGAACTAATAGTATTTATGTCTCGGCCAAATATAGCAAACAAGAACATTATTTTATATATTCCTCCAATTACTGAACCATCCTTATGAATGTTAACTCCTAGAGGCATTATTATATTAGCCAAGGTATCTGATACCCCCATATTTTTAGCTGCTTTTATATTTACTGGTATGCACGCAGCACTAGAGCATGTTGCTAATGCAGTTATTGAAGGTTCTGCTGCATTTGTCCAAAATAATTTCACGCCTTCTTTTCTACTTGCTATATAAGCATATATACTGAAGAATACAAAGAAGTATATTATGGAGACAACCAAGTATAGTATAAATATTTTTGCATACCCACTTAATATTTGTCCGCCTAATTGTCCAATTACATTTGCAAAATAAGCTCCAAGTCCAATTGGTGCATAATACATAATTATATTTACAACTTTCATTGTCACTGTAGCTCCACTGCTTAAAAATGACGCAAAAGCCTTGCCTTGTTCCTTAGACAACATAGTTCCAAAACCTATTAAAATAGAAAATAATATTAGTGCTAACAAATTATTTCTGGATAAAAGTTCAGAAAAATCACCTACGCTTATACTCGAAACAATCTTTTCTAAAACTCCTACACTTTTAGGTGTATCTATACTATTAGTGGTCATTAGATTATTAAACATTGATGGATCCAATCCAACTGCTGGATTAAACATTTTAAAACTAATTACTCCTATTATGCCTGAAATAATTGCAGTAATTCCAAATGTAATTAACGTTATTATAAATATTCTTCCAAGCTTTTTTGATTTATCCATATTAGCTATCGCAGAAGCAATACTAAAGAATACTATAGGAACTAACATCGTAAATATTAAGTTTAAAAACAAATTTCCTAGTGGTGCAAATATTTTAGCTTTATCTCCCATTATAATTCCTATTGCCCCGCCTAATAATATCGATAACACTAGAATAAATGATGATTTATAGTTCTTTAAAAATTTCAATTTTCTCGCCCCCTAATATTTTGATATTTAAGTTATAGATCCTCGCACTATCCCAGAGCTTTCCTGACAATTTCCCTATCATCAAAGTATATTTTATCCTTACCTATTATTTGATAGTCTTCATGCCCTTTCCCTGCTATTATTAATAAATCATCCTCTTTTAAAAGTTTTAGCCCTTTCTCAATAGCTTTCTTTCTATCAACAATTTTCTCATAAGTTGAATTTATAACTTCCATTCCTTCTTCAATATCTTCAATTATTTTTATTGGATCTTCTGTTCTTGGATTATCTGATGTTATTATGCAATAATCTGATAAAATTCCTGCCGCCATTCCCATTACTTTTCTCTTACTCTTATCTCTATCTCCACCACAGCCAAATACAGTAATAAGTTTGCCTTTAGTAGTCTCTCTCGCCATCATTAATAGTCTTTCTAATGCATCAGGAGTGTGTGCATAATCAACTATTACATTTTTATTAGAATTATTTTTCACAATTTCTAGTCTTCCTGGAACATTCTTTAGATTAGATAAACAGCTTATAATATCACCCATATCCATACCAAGACCTATACAAGCTCCTATAGCAGCCAAAACATTATATACAGTTATTTTCCCAGGAATGTTTACTTTTACATCTGTAATACACCACCAGCGCCATTTTATGTCCCTAAATTTGATTTTGAATATTATGCAATCATTTCTATATCTAATCTCAGTTGCTCTAATATCAGCCTCTTTATTTATTCCATAAGTTAAAATCTTGCAATTGGCCTTTTCTATAATTTCTTCTGCTATTCCATCATCTAGATTTATAACGCCTAGCTCACATTTCTTAAACAATTTTATCTTTTCATTCTTATAATTTTCCATCGTTCCATGTTCTTCAAGATGATCTTGAGATAGATTTGTAAATACTCCAACATTAAAATCACAATACTCAACTCTCTGTTTTGCTAATGCAGATGAAGTAACTTCCATTACAATATTTTCAGCACCTTTATCAATAAACTCCCTAAATAATCCTTGTAATTCTAATGATTCAGGTGTTGTAGGATTAACCTTTTGTATGCTTGCCTTTTCTTTGTTAAATTCATATCCCAAAGTTCCTATTACAGCTGTTCTTTTTTTATACGCCTCTAATATATCTTTTATATAATGTATAATGGTAGTCTTTCCGTTGGTACCTGTTACTCCAACTAAATTAATTTCTTTAGAAGGTTCATTATAAAATAAGTTAGCTATACTTGCTAAAGCTAACTTAGTATTTCTAACTTTTACTACAGTTATATTTTCATTATTTATTTTAATTTCTTCCTGTATCACTATTGCTAAAGCGCCACTTTTTATTGCTTCGTTTATATAGTCGTGACCATCTGCATTAGCCCCCTGTATGCAGATAAACACCGATTCCCCTTTTACTTTTCTAGAATCATAACTAACGCTACTAGCATCTATATCAGCACTTCCGCTAATTATTTCGTAATCTAAATCTTTTAATAAATTGTATAACTTCATTTTTATTCCTCCAAGAATTACTTAACTTCTTATATTTTCATTATATACAACATTTTCGCATTAAATAGTGCATAAATTGCTTGATATACTGCAAAAAGTGCTTTATGATTTTAATATATATGTTGCATGTGAAATAACAATGTTTCTACTTTCGCTGATAATTGCATAAATCTAGGTTGTATATTGTTTATCTATAAAACTAAAATTTATATATACACAGCTTAGAGTTAATTGAATATATATTTATATCTGATATTTTTAATTAATACAGTTACAATTAAAGTTATTTCAAGGGAGTTTTCAACTATGAATAAAAATAGTAATAAATCAGGCTACTTAAACAATGATTTTCAATTATTTCATTTAAAAGATAAAAAAAATCAAGAATTTGAATTCCATTATCACGACTTTAATAAAATAATAATTTTTTTATCTGGAAAAGTAACTTATTTAATTGAAGGAAAAGCATACAACTTAAAACCATGGGACATTCTACTTGTAAATAATCATGATGTTCATAAACCTATTATTGATTCTTCTGAAATTTATGAAAGAATTATTATCTGGGCGAATTCTGATTTTATAGAAAACCACAACTATGAAAATTGTGATTTATCTACTTGTTTTAGACTGGCGAATGAAAAAAGTTTCAATCTTATTAGACTTAATAGCAAATTACAAGATAACATTAAGTTTATAATAGATTCACTAATGACTTCCTTTAACTCACAAGATTTCGGTAGTAAACTTTTAAGTAATTCATTATTTATTCAATTGCTTGTATACTTAAATAGAGTGCATCTTAACAACATGTATATAAATGATGAAGCATCTCTCAAATATGATAAACAAATTGAAAAAATCCTGAAATATATAAATAATAATTTATCTGAAAATCTTTCTACGGAGACTTTATCTCAAAAGTTCTATATTAGCAAATATTATCTTATGCATAAGTTTAAAAAAGAAACTGGATATACTCTTCACAACTATGTAAATCAAAAGAGATTACTAATGGCAAAGGACCTTATAAGCAGTGGTGAGCAAATTACGAAAGTTTATTTACTATGTGGATTTAATGATTATACATGTTTTCTACGTTCATTTAAAAACCTGTTTAAAAAATCTCCAAGTGAGTTTTCCCCAAAAACAAAAAAACTATCTTAAAATAGTTTTCTATTCTTAAGATAGTTTTTAATAAGTTACCAGTATAAATACGCTAACTCATCAATATTTAATATTAGTTAAATTTAATATGGCAATAACCAGTAGGATTTTTTTCTAAATAATCTTGGTGATATTCTTCTGCTGTGTAATATTTCTTTAGCGGTTTTACCTCAGTTACAACTTTAACATCACATTTTTCTTGAATCTTTTCCTTACTTCTATTAATTGTATCAGCATCAGATTCATCAATATAATAAATTCCACTTCTATATTGAGTACCAACATCTCCAGCTTGTTTATTTAATGTCGTAGGATCAATGATACTCCAAAACTTATCTAATAATTCATCAAGTGAAACCATTTTTTCATCGTATGTTATGTAGCATACCTCAACGAAATCTGTATCATTTTTGCAAACTTCTTCATATGTTGGATTTTCTGTTTTTCCATTTGCATATCCTACTTCTGTTTCTAATACTCCTGGTATCATAGAAAAAAATTTTTCTACACCCCAGAAGCAGCCTCCGCCAAAAACTATTTTTTTCATATTTAACACATCCTTTAACAGCATTATAAACCCAAATAATACTACTTTGCAATTATATATACTACAATTGAGTTTCTAAACTTTTATTTTAACTGGGTTCTTGGCTTAGTATAATAAATGTAGATTTATCATTGCAATAAATCTACCTATTGAAATATCCTGCTTGATAAAATCAAGTTTTCTTTTCATCATTAACTCTATCCATCCAATTTAAAATATCCTTATATACCTGCAATTTATTTACTTCATGTAAAAGATCATGATATTTATCTGAATATATTTTAGTAAAAACTTTCTCATATCCCATTCCTTTCATAAACATTGTTAATTCATTAAATCTTTTTTTACTTATAATAACTATATCCTCTTCCCCCGCAATAGATAGAATTGGGAGATTTAAGTTTCTTTTTGCCCAGTCTTTTTTGCTATAGTCAATTTTTATTAGGTTACATAAATTCTCAAATCCATTTATTGTGAAAATAAATCCACAGCCTTCATCATTCATAAACTTATCTCTTTCTATTTCTGAGGTCGTTATAACATTATCACCTATTCCTCGAAGTATTTTATGTATAAAAATTGACCTATAATGATCTCCCTTTATCTTCTCTATAATTTTACACAATTTTTTAATATACGGGATGACTTTATTCTTTACTGGTGAACCGCATAGTATAAGACCATCTAACTCATAATCATATTTTTTTAAATATGCTCTTGCAATTAGTGATCCCATACTAAATCCAAATAAAAAATAAGGATATTCCCTGTATCTTTTCTTCATATACAGTGTTATCTGATGTAAATCTTCTATAAGATTGGTAGCTCCATTATCATAAAAATAACCATAATCATCTTTTTTAATAACACTTTCTCCATGCCCTATATGATCATGTACTATTGAAATATAACCATTTGATCCTAAATAATCCATAAATCGTATATAGCGTTTTCTATGCTCCATCATACCATGGCTGATTTGAAATATCCCCTTTATTTCACCCTTAGGTACATAAAGCGTTATACCAAGATTTACATTGTCTTGGATAGATTTCATCTTGAAATCTTTAAATTTTTCAGAATAATCTTCCACTTCATTTTCATAAGATAATTTATTCATAAATTCCTCTTTACTAAAAAACTTATTTTTTATATGCTTCCCTTATTTAAAGAAATTTAAAATACTTATTGAGGAAATCTATAAAATTCTAATGTTTTGCTTTATTCTTCTTACAAAATAAAATGCCCAAAAGCTTCATTTAAGATTCTTTCAGGCATTTTAACTTTCCTAATTTAATATAATAAGTTTCTATTATAAATTCTAATATACTACCTTATCATATAACTATATAATTGCGAATAAATAATTCTTTGAAATTGTAATCGCTTTGTCAAACAAAATTCAATATCTACATATAAGAAAATTCGTGATACTATATTATCATTTTTCTGTTCACTAAAACTCTCTCTAACTGTTTAGATAACAATTTAATCTCACTGGTAAGTTCACTAATTTCTTTTTCCTTTTCTTTTATTCTATTATCCTTAAGTTTTAATTGCTCTTTTAGTAATTTTAATTCTTTATTAAAACCTTCAATATAGTTGTGCGAAATGGCTTGTAATTGAGTCCGTGATATTCCTATTTCTAAATCGTTGTATACCTTATGTTTAAGCTCACTAAATATCTTGTCCCTGTTACCATACTCTATGTATGATATTAATTCCTCATTAATTTCTCTATTTCCATTTAAAACTCTAAAAAATACATTAGTTATTATATTTAATATCTCTATTCCGGAACCATAAATTTTATTATTCTTGTCAGATACAATAAACGTATTAATTTTATTCTGAACGTTATCTTGTGTACTTAAATTAATATTTCTATTGTTATATATATCAAAGAAATTTTGCATTATACTACAATTTCTATTTCCTACTTTTGCTTCAATGACTATCCCGCCTGATTCTCCAGCATTCTTAGTAATAAACGAATAGAACTTCTTTAAAAGTCTTTTTGTCACTATTGAATATGAATCCTCTGTTTCACTTAAATTCTGTTTTATTGAGCTTGAAATTATTTTGAATCTT
Organism: Candidatus Clostridium helianthi; assembly: GCF_045310795.1. NCBI lineage: Bacteria > Bacillati > Bacillota > Clostridia > Eubacteriales > Clostridiaceae > Clostridium > Candidatus Clostridium helianthi. Next base: position 62,641 of record NZ_JBJIAB010000004.1, on the reverse strand, counting down.
AATTTGCTAATTAATGTTGGTAGTTTGCTTACGAACTCATTCATTCTGGCTTTGTCAAAATTCCTGTATACTTTATCTTCCAATATTATGCTATCTATTGGTATATTAGAATCACTCTCCATAAAACTTTCTTTCTTATATTCATTTAATTTTCTTTTTAATTCACATTCACTGTTTTTTAAATCAATACAGTAATTATATTCAAAAATCAATCCTACCATTGAGAAATTTCCGCTTTTATCTAAACTTCTAATTCCCCTTTCATCAACAAACATTACATATTTTTTTCCCATATAAACTCTCCCCTTTAATAATTACTCCTTAACCTTATATATTCAATCCTCTTCACACTGTACAACAAATTATTCCTATGAGTACATTAAACACGCTTGCTTATATATAACTTATAAAACATCCTCGTATTAAGTCCATCTTTCAAAGGAAATATATTTTTCATCCCCCTACTACTCAAAATTGAATTCCCTTTTATTTTTCAATACGTTGAAATAACAAATACAATCACAAAATAAGTTTAAATTTATCTTGCAATTGTATCCGTTAATACTAAATAAATATATGATACCCCTATACAGATTTAGAACTCAGGTTATTAAATTTATGAAAAATATTTTTCTAGAATTTTAAAGTTCTTAAAATGTTTATAGAGACAGGATAATTTACGTATTAAAATTATCCCATCTCTATAAAAAATGTATCAGTTTAAATTACTGCCTATTTATTTTTATCATTTCCTTTACCTTTGGAATCTGAATTGCCATTATTACTTTTCTCTGACTTTGATGAGTTACTATTTCCATGAGTTTCAGCATCCCTTTTTTCAGATCCATTTGAAGACTTTTTATATTTCTTATCTTCATTTTCTTCTTGCTTAATACCTGCATTGCTATTTTCTTCTTTTTTCAAATTGCCATTATTACTTTTCTCATTCCATGAGTCATTACTTTTTTCTGTCTTAGCTTCTTTAGTTTTTTGTTCTCCTATTGATGATTGTGTAAATGTAATATCTTCTGTAGATTCAGACGTTACATCAGCATCCTGATTGCTATTGCTTGTGTTAGTATCTGTTTCAGTATTAGTATTACTATCTGTAGCATTCGTATTAGTATCTACAGAATTATCTACATCAACAGCATCATTATCAGTTCTAGTCATTTTTCTCAATTCTTTAGCTTTCTTTTGAATTTCCTTAACCGAAATCAATTTATAATCCTCTACCTTAATACTTGGATCTAGTGCTTGAAGCTTTTGTATAAGATTTAATTTTCCTGGAGTTATTCCAAGTTGCCTTGCTTCATCTCTTCTTGCAAGCGCTACTTTATCAGTTTCGACTTCTGCTTCTAAATCATTATCTTTTAATGTTTCATCTGCAGTTTCTTTTAAAGATTCATTTAATTTATCTGCTAAGCCATCCTTATCTGTAGATACTGTAATTTCAACTGCCGCAGAGGTTGTTACATTTGTACTATCTTCCTTTATGTAACCATCTGATATGGCATTTGTTATTACTGTACTGACTGCATTGTCAACTTTAGTGTTTACCAGATTAGTTCCTTCTAGAACTTTTTCACCATCTTTATTATACGCTTCTGCAGATACCACTGTATCAAAAGCGTTTACTCCTAATTCAACACTTGGATTAATATCCAGACTGACATATGCTACCGGAGTTTTAGCATAAGCATATACTCCTCCTCCTAAACTAAATGCTACTGCAATTGATGCAGCTAAAGCTATTTTTCTCTTCATATAAGTTCCCCCTAAAATATTTTTCATATTATTGTTAAATGTATCTTTCTTGCTTAAGTATCCCGTTTTTTTCTTTACAGATTCTTCAATACGTTTTCTAGAAGACAAGTCCATAGATAGATTAATATTTTCATTCAATAATAAATCAGTATCACTAATGTTTAAGTCATCTAATAATTCAAATAATTTGTCATCCAATTTATCTCCCACCTCCCAATAATTTTTTTAATTTTTCCATACATCTAGAGACTTTTTTATCAATTGTATTAACTTTTAAACCCAGATCACTGGAAATGTCTTTCGAGCTTTGATGTAAGTAATATTTTCTTATAATTATTTCGCTATCAGGTTCTCCTAATGATTTTATAGCATTTATAAGCTCAGAATTGCTTTCTTTTAATAAAATCGAATGTGCTGCATCATCTACAACACTATGTAATTCTTGGGCTACATCATCTATTGGAAGATGATTATTATTTTTATTTTTTCTATACATATCTATAGCTTTTCTTTTTGCTATAATTGCCAAAAAGGCTTTAATTGATCCCTTATCTAAATCAATTCTATTTTTATAATGAAATACTTCAAAAAACACATCACTTACACATTCTTCTATATCTTCTTTTGAATACATTCCAGAAAGTTTATTAAATATTATTGTGTAAATAAGTGCCATATAGTTATCCATCAGCTTCTTAAGGCCTATTTCCGGTTTCGTATCCAAAAGGTTTAGTAATTCAATATCCGAAATCAAAACGCACCTTCTTCCCCTAAAATTTCGTTATATATTATACAGTTCGTAATACATAAATAAAATCTGACAATAAATTTCAAAAAATATATTAACTTTTACATTATCAATGATAAATACTTATATTTTCTTTTCTCTCCTGTTCTATGTAATATATATTAAATATATAGATAAATCCTATTAATGCTATTACTAGTGATTCTTCAATAATGATTTTTTATACTATTTAGCTGATATATATTTAAATTAAATTTATTATTCTGCTCTTTCACTTGATTTAATAGAGTTATAAATTCAAATTTGTTATCGCATACATACAAAAATGAGTAGCTATTATTATTTTCTATATTAGCTACTCATTTTAAACTATTTAGTTATTTTTATTTTTATCCTTATTACCATTCTGTGAGTTTGAATTACCGTTATCACTTTGTTTTTGAGTTTTAGCTGAATTATCTTTTGATTTTTCAACTTCTGTGGCATTTTCTTCTTTTTTGCTAGATGAATCACTATTCTCTTCTTTCTTGATACTTCCATTTCCATTTGATTTAGAAGAAGAATTGCTTATTTTCTCTTCTGAAGCTGCATCTTGATTAGTATCATCTTCTACGTTTCCACCAGTATTTGCATCATCTTTAACTGTAGTCTCTTCATTATTATTGATCTTCTTTAATTCTTTAGTCTTCTTTTGTATATCTTTTACAGAACTTGATTTATAATCTTCTACATTTATAGTTGGATCTAATTCCTGTAGTTTTTGTATCAAGTTTAGTTTGCCTGGAGTTATTCCTAACTTTCTTGCTTCATCTCTTCTTGAAAGAGCAACATTCTGAGTTTCAACTGTTGCTTCTATGTTATTTTCCTCTAATGATTTGTCAGCAATTTGTTTTAAAGATTCATCTAACTTCGTTGCCACATTATCTTTATCCGTAGCTGTAGTAATTTCAACTGCCGATGTACCGTCTTCCTTTATATATCCATCTGAAACTGCATTTGTAATAATATTCTTAACTGCATCATCAACATCGCTATTTACTAGGTTAGTATCTTCCAACACTTTTTTACCATCTTCATTATATGATTCTGCTGAAATAACTTGATCAAATGTATTTACTGATAATTCAATACTTGGATTAATATCCACACTAACGTATGCTACAGGAGTGGTTTTTGCATGAGCATATACGCCTCCCCCTAAACTTGAAAACGCTACAACAGATAGTACTAAAGCTATTTTTCTTTTCATATAAATTCCCCCTAAAATATAATTTACCTTTTCTTTAAACGTATTATTTGAATTATAATAGCCAGCTTTTTTGCCAACTAATTTTTCAATCCTCTTTATAGTAATATCATCTAATGATAACTTTATATCTTTAGATAGCAACAAATCAGTATCGCTAATGTTTAAATCATCTAATTTTTCAACTAGTTTATTCTCCAAGTTATAAAATCCCTCCCAATAGTTATTTTCTTTTACATAAAGTAACTATTTTTTGTTTACTCTTCTTAATAAATTTAAAACCCTGGTTTTAATAAGTACTGCAAAACTTCTGTCAGTTGTTTTTTTGCTTTTCATAATATAATTCGTATTATTATTATGAAATCTGACAATACTGCTTATAGAATTTAAATAAATTTAATTAAAATAAAAAAGAGCCTTATTTATTTGGCTCTTTTCTTACAGGTTTATATTTTGAATTTGGATCATTTGGATTTATGTAATCATAATCTCCATTTTCAGTCTTTCTTAATCCTAATGATGCCATTTGCTTTTTAGTGACTTTACGTTTATTAGTCATAATTATCTCTCCTTACACTTCTTTAGATTTAACTCATGTTAAAAATTTGTATCAGTAAGCCACATAATGATATATAAATATTATTTCTAAATAACATATAGACTAACATGACTAAACATTATCATCATTAATCTATATTATATAAGGTATATAGTCCTAAAATCTTCTTTTGTAATATCTTATGTACTTATATCTAAATTTCTATTTTGCATATTATTCTTGACTTTAGTATACTCACTCATTCAAAGTTTATACTAATTAATGATTAATCTCGTTAATCATTAAGCCGCTCATGAAATTACTTACTTAAAACAGCTCCATAATTCCATAATACTATAAATAATAAATCTCCTACTAAATATTAAGCTGATTCAGACGAACCAGTCTTCCCGTAATTTATACTCACAGTTAATGAACTCACTGTTCGCAAATTTAGCTTCATATAGTTATCTAAGAAATAAAAAAGCAAACCCATAAATATTGGTAATTTCTAAGCCTGCATACCTTAATAATTTAATATAAGTTTTAGTTCATAACAATAATGAAATCTAGACAATAAAATTCTCAGCCTTAATTTGAGATATGTTGCAAGAAAGCCCTATCTATATAATTTCTACTTTTATTTAGGAATTTGCTCTCTATTTCTTTATCCCAAAACTTCATAGCTGGTTTTTCGATAAAATTAATTCTCATCCCTTCAATGGCCATGCATATGAAAAATATAAGAGGAATAGTAATTAATTTATTATCTTACAAAATACCTCCCCAGTCTATCCCCTACACATTTCTAAGGGGGGGCTATCTATTTGGAACTAATTCTCCTTTTTTTATTTATATGTTTTTAGCTTATTGGTATTTCGCAAAAAATTTAAAACTCAGTTTTAAGCAATCTATACTTTCTCAGTCTCTAATAATACTTATTGTAATTCTATTCGTTGTAATAGCATAACTATTAATCAATCTTACCAGCTACATTTACTTTATATTCATTAATTCCTAGTATTCATATTAATCTTCTAACATATTTCTGTTATATATTTTATCTAAATTCTAATAATAAAATTTGAGCGGTTCAATATTCGAATTTAAATTATGAAAGGTGGTTAAATAATGAAAAAATTTACTTTTGCACTTTCTATTATTTTACTAATCACATTTAATATTAATAAACCAACTGCTAATGCTGCATCTCTCCCACAAAACTTTTCGGAAGGATTTTATACCATATCGGATTTAAGTATCATGCAAAATGTTATGTATAATGTTCAGAACCTTTCTCCTAATGAAGTTTTTATGATTATATTCGACGGCAACAAAAGGATACAACAATCTATAAGGTTTGAAGGGCATTCAATGAAATATGTAATGCGTCCTATGAAATATGATTATAAAATTATAATCATTGGTGATGGCAGCATATCATTTTCACCAATGAATATAAATGGCAGATAAATATTCTTTATAGCTATAAATATATATACAAGCTCCTCCTTTAGGAGCTTTTCTGAAATTTTAATATTTTTCTACTTAACATAAACAAGGCGATATGTCATATACTTAGTTGCATCATTTTGAAATTTTCACATTACTTAATTCCTTTAAATAATCCAATTTTATAACTCAACATTTTTATAATTCCATACAAAAATAAAGCTATTTTTATTATATTTTATTAAGACTTTTCCTTTATTAGCAGTCCTTTAACACAAAAAAGAGCCTTAAATATAAGACTCTTAATTCTACATTACTGTTAAACCCATAATTCATGACTTTCTCTTTTTAGCGAATATTGACATTTTCCTAATAGCTTAGAGTTTAACTCACTCTTAACATTTCTATGAATATACTCATAAGCATCATATATATAGAGAATGTCTAAATCTAAATCTTTAGTATGTTTGTTTAAAGTACTCTCTGCATATAAAAAGTGCTTTTGCAAAGATGGTTGAACTATCCACCTAGATTTTTCTTCCCCTAGTTTAATAGACTTATCATTATTCTCAATCATCGATTTCATGTCTTTTAAACACATAAATTTAAATTTTTCTGTAGGAATTCTATTGATTATAAGATAATTTTCTAATCTCTTATAAAGATTTTTCTCAACAGAAATATAGATATTTTCTTTACTTCTTATTCCTTCTTCTATGTAATTATATAAATTAACAATTAAATGCTGCTCTCCATAGTAGTATAAAATAGAATCTCTTTCACCGGTATTTCTTCGATTGGAACTATATAAATTGCTTGTGTTGCAAAATATACAGTCAGATATTAAATCGTCAATAGATTGACTTAAGCAAATTACTTCGTCATCCAATAAGTTATTTTGCTTTTTAGCCAACAAATCATCAAGTCTTTCCTTCCATTCCTTAATATGACATTTCAAACCACAATTATTACATAATACTCTCATTATCTCACCCCATTTTAATTTTAAAACCCTTTTACAATTAAATTATAACATCTTTCTATGTAAATTTATGTCATTACTTGTAAGTTAAAAAAATAATTGCATTTTTTGTAGTTTAAACATACTGTGATTTTCTAAACCCTTCAATATTTTTGTGATTTTTTTAATTCATCTTGAAATAAATAATTATATAGTCTATACTACATTGTTTTTTTATTTCAGGCATTCATATATTCCCCTCTTTATGCTATAATAAAATTAAATAAGTTAGAGTTCAAACTTTCCACTTTGCTTTCTCTAATTATTGATAGGCACTCATAATGAGTGCCTTTTATTTATATGGTGAAAAAATTTTAATATATGAGTTACAAGAAAATGAAGTTTGTTCTTTCATAAAAAAATATCTTGGAATTTATTTCAAGATATTTTTAGTCATCACTTTTTAGTAGTTTCTTAATTCCCAAATTATTATATTTTCTTGATTTATTCCTACTGGTATTTCAAACAGAGAGAACTCAACCACCATGTCAATTAAAAAATTTTGTGATATATAATCTATAACTTTAGATAATCCACTTATTGGCGGATCTCTTTTTTCTTTTAAATCGTAATTATAAATATTATATACTGGCTTTTCCATTGCAATTCTATTTGATATTCCTTTTATATCACTTAACGATGCTCTCATAATAAAATCTCTGTCTATCTCTATGTCACCTTGTAATATTAATCTACCATCTGCAATAGCTAAACTCTCATATACTGCATATCTCTTGTATTTTTTGCTTTTTAGCAACACCTGTTCTTTAGTAAGCATATATAAAAACTTACCTCCTGATACAGATTTATCTCTTATATTATAATATTCATAGGTATTCTCTTCTAAATAACTTTTAATTTCATCTAAAGTTGAATTATCCGTAAATATCTTTTCTGACATTCTATTTAATCCAAGCTTTTTAATCATATAATCACTTTCATATTTATTTCTAATCATGAAATCACTCCATTTTAATTTTGTGTAATAAAAAACACACCTCCATTTCTGAATAATGTGATATTTCTAACCTTTATAGTTATTATAAAACCTTCCTTGTTCCCTATAGAACTTGTCTCTACCGACTTTAATTTATTTTAGCATATTTTAAACAGGTTTTATATTTTATTAATATTCTTTAAAATTGATATAATTAAAATAGGAAGGTTTCCCTTCCTATTCCATTCCTATAAACTCAACTTTTTCAACATTTCTTATGTTAAGTAAGCCCTCTGTCAATGTTTTTATATCTCCATCTACAGTAGATAAATCTATGGTTATGCTTAAGTTAGCATAGCCATTTAAAGGTATACCTTGATTTATTGTCAAGATATCTCCACCTTTTTCTGTAATATAATTGCTTATGTTTGACAAAAGCCCTTTTTCATTCTTAAATATAATATTATAGGTAACTTTTCTACCCTCTGAAGTTTCTGCAAAATCAAATACAAAATCTCTATATTTATAGTAAACACTTCTACTTATTCCTGCTATTTTTACTGCTTCAGTTATTTCTTTTACTTTTCCATCTTTTAATAATTTTTTTGCAAAAAGAACTTTTTCATAAACATCAGGTAAAACCCTTTTATCTATAACCAAGTAATCTCCACTCATCATTTTGTACCTTCTATAATGGTTGCCCCCGCATTATCTAAAGATAACTCTAATATGTTCCATTCCAATCCTTTTATTTGCAAGAATTCTTTAAGCTTATTGCTAAAGCGCTCATCCTTTTCATCGATAATCGCCATGATTGTAGGACCTGCTCCACTTAAATAGCAAGCTAGAGCTCCTAATTCATAACTCTTATTATACACCTCTTCAAAACCAGGAATTAATTTACTCCTGTAATTTTGGTGAAAGGCATCTTTACATGCATACCTTAATAGTTCATATTTTCCGCTAGAAAAACATGCAACCATAAGAGCTGCTCTTGATACATTATATACTCCATCTTTTAAACTTATCTCCTTCGGAAGCACTTTTCTTGCTTCTTCAGTAGATAATCTAAAATTAGGAATTATCGAAATAAACTTAATTCCATTTTTTACATCTATCTTATCATAATAGGTCTTGTTTTCATCAACTATTGCAACAACCATGCCCCCAAGTAAGGCTGGTGCAACATTGTCTGGATGTCCTTCAATTTCTACAGCCATCTCCAACAACTCTTCTTCTGAAAACTTCTTCCCCAAGATTTCGTTAGCTCCTACTAGTCCCCCAACTATACATGTAGAGCTACTTCCAAGACCTCTAGATACTGGAACATTTTGTTTAATTTCACTTATTTCTAATCCTTTTATTTTATAGCCCGCTTTATCAAAACAATATTTCATTGCTTTGTAAATAATATTATCTTCATTACAAAACTCTTCTGGCATTCCATTAAACTTCAAACCATCTTCTATTTCCCTGAATGCAAAATCATTGTATAAATTTAATGCTATTCCAAGCGTGTCGAATCCAGGTCCCATATTTGCTGATGTAGCTGGTACTCTAACTGTAATCATATGTTTATCACCTATGAATTCAAATAAGATAATAGAGCATTTCTCATCTCACTCTTATCCCAAACTTCATCATGTCTTACTTTTGCATTTTCCAAAGTGCTTAAACTATTTGGTATTTTATTATTTGTTGAATCAGATAATTTATTTAGTACTTTAAAATCATCTAATCCCTCTACATCAATATCAAGTGCATTACAAATACTTCTTGGAAATTTAAACGGACTTGCTGTTGAAAGTATTAAAGTTGGTTTGTCGTCTTTAGTTTCTTCTATATACTTCTTTTTAACTACATATGCCACTGCTGTATGAGTATCCATCAAGTAATTATCTTTCTTATAAACTTCCTTTATAGCATCATACACTTCTTCTGTAGTTGCAAAGTTTCCATAAAATTCTTTTATGAAGCTTTTAATTTTTTCATTTACTTCATAAACACCTTTAGTAGTTAGATCTTCCATTAATCTACTAACAACTTCAGTATCTCTACCGCTTGCTTCAAATAATAATCTTTCAAGATTAGATGAAACAAGTATATCCATAGACGGTGATTCTGTTAAAATAAGTTCTCTTTTCTTGTCATATACCCCAGTTTCAAAGAAATCTGTAAGAACTTTATTTTCATTTGATGCACATATAAATTTATCTATTGGTAATCCCATTTGTTTAGCATAATATCCTGCTAATATGTTTCCAAAATTTCCTGTAGGAACTACAACATTTATAGGATCATCTCTTTGTATTACTCCTTGGTTCACTAAATTGAAATATCCATAAAAATAATACACTATTTGAGGTACTAATCTTCCAATATTAATAGAGTTTGCCGATGATAAGATAAATCCTTTTTGAGATAGCCCTTCTCTGAATTCATTATCTCCGAAGATTTCTTTTACGCCTGTCTGAGCATCATCGAAATTCCCCTTTATTCCAATGACCTTAACATTGTTTCCTTCTTGACTTGACATTTGTCTTTCCTGAATTGCACTAACACCATTCTTAGGATAATAAACTACAACTTTAAAACCATCAACATTTTTAAAACCTTCAAGTGCAGCTTTTCCTGTATCTCCTGATGTTGCTGTAAGAATTGTTATATCCTCTTTAACATCACAAATCTTTTTAGCTCTTTTCATGATTTGTGGTAAAAATAACAACGCTGCATCCTTAAATGCACAAGTTGGTCCATGATATAATTCTAAAAAATTGTTCTTTACTTCCACACTGAATCTATCATTATATGCGTCATTAATTGCCCCAGTTAATTCCGCATCATCAATATCTGTGAAAAACTCATTGATAACTTTAAATGCTAGATCTTCATATTTAATATGCGTATCTTCCTTCAATTCATCATAGACTTTAGGAAATTCATCTGGAACATACAATCCGCCATCTTTTGAAATTCCATTAATTATTGCTCTAGCAGATTCTATATTCTTATCCAGACCCCTAGTACTTCTAAACTTCATCTAATATCACCTCAAAATTGTATTAAATATGAAAATATATCTTTATTAATTAACAAATTTAAGTATATATAAACATATTCCACCTGTAATATATATTATCATGTATCCTATAGATAAACAAGTGTTTTTCCATAAAACACATGAAAATCATAATATTTTTTTACATGTAAATGTTTAATGGCATTATTTGGATTGCGCACTCATTAATTCTTAAATCTGGGCACTCTGGTACAAAAATATCATTTTTCTCTAAGCACTCTATAAGAGGAGTAAATTGCTCAAAAAACTTCTCATAAAACTGTTCTTGACCAGTTTTTCTAAGTAAACTTATAGAATCGTGTTCTTCGGTGCACGTTTTTATTACTTTTCCTATAACCCTACACGGACAATTTATATTATCAAATATATTAAATTTATTATTCATAAAATTATCTTTATTGACGTTTAATATTATTGTTCCATTTCCACACTTCATAATTAAATCTGTAGTATTATTATTTTCTAAAATACTTTTCATATAAGTCAGCATTTTTAAACACATTGAAAAATTTATTTTCACATTACACTCTTTAGTTAAATCATCTAAGTATTCTGCTCCAAATATTGTTATCAAATTAATTAGAGTTTCAATATAAGACATAATGCTTTTATTTGTGATTGTTCCTTCAATCTCAATTAGATCTCCTGGATATATGTTATTATTTTCTATATCTCTTTCATTTTTATGCTGCAACTGCTTATTTTCATTGAAGTAGTTAATTAAACTTCCATTTAATACGAATGTAGTATAAGTAGTTTTGACTTGCCTTTCCTCTCTTACACATTGCCTTGCATCTATTTCTTTATCAATATGATGATGCTCAAAATTATTATTAGCATCTAATTCATTTTTATCCTTAAATCCTTTTCTCTCAATTCTTGTAACACTTCCTTGATTAGAATTTTCTATTCTATCTCCCTCATGAAACCCTGCTGATAATGTTCTATCAAAAGCTTGAGTTCTAGTTATTGTTTCTATGAATCCAGTTAACACTAAAGAGGATAAATTTCTAACTAAAATTTCATCCAAATAAACAAGTATACCAAAAGGATTGCTCATATCTTCTCCTTTCAAAAAGGTTAATAACTAATCGTCTCTTCTTATATATTATTCATATTCATACTAATATAAAATATTATTTATACTTTTATTTTTATTAAAAATGTATCCATTTTTTCCCAATAAATTGCAAATTTCTTAATTTGCGAATTATTTAAATCTTTTGTAATATAAATTTATAGTATAAATTTATATTAATATAGAAATTCTAATATAGTCTTTAAGTGTACTTAAATGCCTGTTTTCTATACACATTCTTTAGACTGCCTATATTAGTATTTTGATATTATAAAATCTTTTCAGAAAGGAGATATGCCTAAATTATTATAAATACCTAAGTAAATTTTATTAAATATTAGGCATGCAGTATTTAATGAAGAAGTTTTTTAAAAGATTTTTCTCAATTTTATTTATTGTACTTTTTATTTTTAGTTTATTTTTCTACAAAAGAATTATATTATCGTATAGAATTGCTGATAAATATATTTCTTTAAAAAATCATGTATGGACAATACAGGAATTCAATACTCAAAAGTCATCAAGTTCAATGAATTACAAAGATGTTATTTATAAAAATACTAATGATGTCCCATTAAAACTAGATATTTACGGTCCAATAAATCAAGTATATAAATCTTCGCCAGTACTTGTATATGTTCATGGTGGAAGCTGGGCTTATGGAGATAAAAATATTCCTGATGCATTGAGTCCAGTACTCGATACTTTTAGAGAACAAGGTTATACAATTATAAGTACTTCCTATGAGCTTATGAAAGAAAAGGAAAATTTCAACAAACAAATTTCCGATGTCAAGGATACAATAAGATGGATAAATAAGAATCAGTATTCCTATAATCTTAATACAAGTGAAATAGGCATTATTGGTGTTTCATCCGGCGCGCATCTTTCTCTCATGGCAAGTTACAGTGGTGATGATGAATTTATAGATGATAACGAATTAAGCAATTATTCTTCAAAAGTAAAATACTTAATTGATTTTGCAGGACCAACTGATTTAAGTCTATTAAATACTCAAAATTTAAATTATGATTTATCAAAAATTTTTGCTTCTATTTCAAATAAAGAAGAAGTAATAAAAAAATATAATCCTATAAACTATGTAAGCAAATCGAATCCAAATACTTTGATAATTCATAGTGATTCAGATAATATGGTTCCTTATAAAAGCTCAAAGGAACTTTACGATAAATGTGTTCAGGAGCACTCAAAAGCCAAGCTGATTACATTAAATAGCAGTGCTCACGATTTATCAAATATCTCTAAAGATGATATTATGGACTTTTCTGAAGGATTACTTAAATTTATAATTTTCAATTCACCTTTATAGAGTAAATATTTATAGAAATCGTAGGTAATGTGATGCAACAAATCTAATCCTCAACTGTAATTCGTATATCTGATGCAAGACTTTACCTTCGGTTTCCTTCAGATTATACTTCACGTCGGACATTCTTCTCCTAGACTAATGATTGATACTATCAGCCAAATTACAGGCTATCATCATTAGTACTTTCCAACTCTTTACACATAGGTATAAAAAAATAAAGGGTATGCCCTAATTTCTTTATGGCTCACCCTTAACTTTTTAATGTCCTAAAATATACATCTTATAAAGCGCAGCTATGCACTTATGAAAAGAGCAGATATACTGCAATACAGAACTTTTCTGCATATAAGAACATTCTATGATAATTGGGACTTGTTATATAGTTTCATCTACTTTACCTGACACTTCACCTAGAAAATTAATATTCGTAATTTTTTACATTTTCACATATTACTATATTTATTTTCTTATCCTCTATTACTTTTTTATATGAGCATAAAAATTCATTTAACTCATTATCATTTAAGTCTATACTTTTCTCACTAACTAATATAACATCTAAATTCTCTAGAAGTACTTTCAAATCATTTTTCTCGTTTTTTATGAAATATTCTGACATTGTTTTATTAGATATTCTACTTTTATATTTTTCCTGAAACCCCATTGTCTTTTTAATAGTCTGATAGTCTAAGTTGCTTCCACCCGTATCAAATCCAGGTATTTTAAATTGCCCCTGAATTAAAGAAGGATCTACTCCATATCTTTCTAGAAACTTTTTTTGTATATTTATTAATTTATCTTGTGATATATTATTTTCTTCCATGTAAGCTAATATATTTTTGGAGAAATCAGACATATTCATTTTGCCCTCAGCCAGTTTATAATACATAGAATAAATATAATCTTCGAATTTATCTATGTCTTTATCTTTGACCTTATTTTTTAATTCATTAAAATCTATAATTTTATCAGACACATTAATCCTCTCCTTTGTATTATTATATAATATTAAGTATTTATCTGTTGTACTTTTTTTATTATATTTTATTTAATAATTGCTTACTTATTTTTTTCATTATGATCGTTCATTCTTTCATTTTTAGAAAATACGCATCCACAATAATCTTGCCTATATAATTTATATTGTTTAGAAAGCTCTATAGAACGTTTATACCCTTCTTTCTTCTTAAAGTCAGAATATAAATATTTTACATCATGTTCTTCAGATAAACTTTTACCAATTTCGTTTAATTTAGCAGAATTTTTATGAGGGCTTATAGATAATGTTGTTGTAAAATAGTCATAACCTTTTTCCTTGGCCATTATAGCAGCTTCATTAAGTCTTAATTCATAACAATTAAAACATCTAACTCCACCTTCTTTTTCCTCTTCCAAACCTTTAGTTAACTTATAAAAACTTTCCGTATCATATTTTCCTTCAATAAATCTTATTTCATTTTTGACTTTCATTTCTGATATAAGACCCTTTTGTTCCGCAACTCTTCTAGTATACTCCTCCATTGGGTATATATTAGGATTATAAAAGAAGATAGTTATCTTAAAATATTGTGACAAATATTCCAACACATAGCTACTGCAAGGTGCACAGCAACTATGAAGCAGTAAAGTTGGAACCTCTTCATTTTTTACCAAATTTTCAATTAAGTAATCTAATTCCTTTTGATAATTAATTTTATTCATATGTAAGTCATTCCTTTTATAAGTTTATTAATGCATTTTATTATAAACTCATTTTATTTTCATTTGATGCAAACTCTTCAAATGCTTTTAAGAAAGCATCTATATGACTTTCTTTATGTTGTACACTTAAAAATAATGCTTCAAATTGTGACGGAGGTAAATTAAATCCTGATTTTAACATATGTTCAAAATATCTATTAAATCTATTCACATCACATTTCTTAACATCATCATAAGTTCTAACTTCTTTTAAATCATTAAAGAATAAAGTCATCATTCCTCCAACTCTATTCATTACAACCGGAAGATCATATTTTTTTGATATATTTATTATACCTTCTTCAAGTCTAGCTCCTATATTTTCGATGTGATCATAATAATTCTGATTATTTTTTAACTTATTTAAAGTTGCTATACCTGCTGCCATAACAATTGGATTTCCTGACATAGTTCCAGCTTGATAAACTCCTCCTAAAGGGGATAGATTCTTCATTATTTCTTTTCTTCCACCATATGCACCACATGGAAGTCCGCCCCCCATAATCTTAGCATAAGTAACCAAATCTGGCTTAACGTTAAATAGTGATTGTGCTCCTTTAAATGCTACTCTAAATCCACTCATTACTTCATCAAATATTAGTAGTGAACCATATTGATTACAAAGATCTCTTAGAGTTTCCATAAAATCATTTTCTGACTTTATTACTCCCATATTTCCAGCTACCGGCTCAATAATAACTCCCGCAATTTCATTACCATATTTTTTAAATAATTCTGTAATTTGTTCCTTATCATTATATATACCAATTAACGTATTTTCTATGCTTTCATTAGGTACACCAAGTGAACCTGGTATTCCTCCTGTCATCACTCCTGATCCAGCTTCAATTAAAAAACCATCAAAATGTCCATGATAACATCCTGCAAACTTAACAATTCTTTTTCTCTTTGTGTATCCTCTTGCAAGTTTAACTGCACTCATAGTAGCTTCTGTTCCCGAATTGACCATTCTAATCATCTCAACATTATCCAGATTAGTGCATATAAATTTTGCTAAATCTAATTCTAATTTTGTTGGTGCTCCAAAAGCCAATGCCATTGAACTAACTTCCTTAATAGCTTCTACAACATCATCGTCGCAATGTCCTAGAATTAATGGTCCCCAGGCTAATACGAAATCTATATATTCATTATCTTCCTCATCTTTGATTATTACGCCTTTACCGCTTTTTATAATAGGCGGATTTAAATCAACTCCCTTAAAGGCTCTAACCGGACTGTTAACTCCACCAGGCATGTATTCCTCTGATTCTTTAAATATATCAACGTTTTTCAATTTAACTCCTCCTTAGTCCGCATAAAATCTATAAATATTTATATATATTTATATTTTTATTGTTTCATATTTACATATTATTATATTTAAATTGTAAAAAATTTATATATTTAAATATATATGTTGCAATGCACAATTCACAATTACGACTAAAATTCTTGTAATATTTTTAGAATTATGGTAATAATTATTTTTGCAATATATAAATTTTTTAATTACTATCTATTTGTGTTCTTTTATCTTCTTAGAACTTTTGCTGCCTCTAATGCATGATAAGTAATAATTATATCTGCTCCAGCTCTCTTAATCGATGTTAAAGTTTCCATCATCACTCTTTCTTCATCAATAACACCAAGCTTTCCAGCAGCTTTAATCATAGCATACTCGCCACTTACATTATAAGCTACGAGAGGAAGATTAAAGTTTTCTTTACAATCTCTTATTATGTCTAAGTAAGAAAGCGCTGGCTTAACCATAATGAAATCTGCTCCTTCTTCTATATCCATTTGAGTTTCACGAATGGCTTCCATCCTATTCCCTGGATCCATTTGATATGTCTTTCTATCTCCAAATTGTGGCGCTGAATTTGCAGCATCTCTGAATGGTCCATAAAAAGCCGAGCAATATTTAGCAGAATAACTCATTATGCTAACATTCTTAAAGTTATTCTCATCTAATGCACTTCTTAATGATCCAATTCTTCCGTCCATCATATCTGAAGGAGCTATAATATCTGCACCTGCCTTCGCATGTGATAATGCTATTTTACTTAAATATTCTAATGTTTCATCATTATCTACATATTCATCATGGATTATTCCACAGTGTCCATGTGAAGTGTATTCACACATGCAGACATCAGTAATAATAAGCAATTCTTTATCAAGCTTTTTTATTTCCCTTATTGCTTGTTGAACAATTCCATTATCATTATAACTTTCAGAACCACACTCATCTTTATGGTTTGGAATTCCAAAAAGTAATACTCCAGAAATATTAGCTTCTCTAACTTCTTCAACTACTTCATACAATCTATCAACTGAATAATGATAAACATCTGGCAGTGATGAAATTTCATTTTTTATATTGTCTCCCTCAACAACAAAAATTGGATAAATAAAATCCTTTGAATCTAAACTTGTTTCTCTTACCATATCTCTAATGGCAGCATTAACTCTAAGTCTTCTACCTCTTTTAATCATAACAAACTCCTCCATTATTTTAGCCATCTTCAAAGATGTCACTCATTTTATTTACTATCTAAATTTATATATTAATCATTTTAAAAAATCTATTTCCTCTATTGCAGTAAATTTTCTATCTCTTTCAGAAACCCTTCCTCTGAGTGTTCTTTACATACGTATGCTTTTATTCCATACTTTTCTAAAGGTTCATTAGTCTTTGGTCCTATAGCTATAATCTGCTTTTTCTTAATTTCCTCGATACCTAACATATCAATCATGTTTTCAACTGTTGACGGACTTGTGAAGAATACTATGTCAACTTCATCAAAAGATCTCTTATTAACTACTGATCCACAAACCGTATCATATATATACACTTTATCTACACTCGCACCACAATTTGTTAATTCTTCATAGATATATTTTCTGCTTTTTGCAGAACACGGCAAAAGTAGTGTTTGGTCATCTTTTAAATGAGGTTTTAATATACTTACTAAACCTTCGCCAACAAACTCTCTGGCCTTTGCAAAACAGATAATTCCTCTTTGTTTTAAAGAATTTGCAGTAGCAGCTCCTATTGCAGATATTTTAGCCTTAATTCTTCTTATATCATAATCTTTTTCAATAAGATAATCAAAAAATATTTCTACACTGTTAACTGAAGTAAATACTATATGATCATAATTTTCTATCTTATCTATATAATCATTTAAGTTTTCCGCACTGCTTTCTATCTTAATAGAATTAAAACTTGTAACTTCCGCTCCTAAGTCAACTAATTTATTTTTTAATTTCTCAGATTGTCTCCTTGATCTTGTAATACATATATTCTTTCCAAACAAAGGTTTATTTTCATACCAGTTCAAATCTTTATTTAAATTTACAACTTCACCAACTACAATTATACATGGAGATTGTAATTTAGCATCTTTTACTTTTTGTGAAATATTCTCAAGAGTTCCTACTACCTTTTTTTGCTTAGCTGAAGTTCCTCTCATCACTACTGCACATGGAAAAGTTGGTTCTTTTCCATTATTAATAAGCTCCTCAACTATATTATCTAAATTGCTTAATCCCATCATAAATACTAATGTGCCTTCTTCTTTAGCTAATGCCTTAAAATTCACATTTAAATCTTGCGCAGATTTTCCTGTTATAACATGAAAACTTTGTGCTATCTTTCTGTGAGTTATTGGGATTCCCGCATAATTTAAGACTGCAATAGGAGATGTCACCCCTGGTATTACCTCAAATTCTATATTTTCATCAACTAAAGCCAATACCTCTTCTCCGCCTCTTCCAAAAACATAAGGATCTCCACCTTTAATTCTTCCAACTGTATGCCCTTCTTTTGCAAGCTTAACTAAAAGCTCATTAATCTCTTCCTGAGTTTTTGAATGAGCTCCTGGTTCCTTTCCACAATAATAAATTTCACAATTTGGCTCCAGATAATTTAACACATTATTTGAAACTAACCTATCATAAAGGACAGCTGTGCATCTTTTTAATACCTTGACAGCCTTTAATGTTAATAACTCTTCATCTCCTGGACCTGTACCTATTATATATACTTTACTCATATTCCATCTCTCCTATAGCTCTAATATCTTATTTGCTAATTTTCTTCCTAATTCAATATGATCGTTTTTATCTCCTAAAATATCTTTTTTAACTATTCTTCCGCCTATATCATATATACCAATCATATATAAATCATTACCTTGAATTTCAGAATAAGCTCCAATAAGGCTGTGACAATCACCATTTAGCATTCTCATAAAGCTTCGTTCAGCCTCAACTGTTAGCTTAGCATTTGAATCTTCCATTTTTTCAAAATATTTTTTAGCACTGCTAGTTTTTAAACACTCTATTCCCAAAGCTCCTTGAGCCACTGCTGGTATAAATACTTTAGGATCAAAATACTCAGTGATTATATCTTCTTCATTTAATCTTTTTAATCCTGCGGAAGCTAGTATGATTCCATCTAAATTCTGATTTTTCATTTTCTCTAATCTAGTTTGAACATTTCCTCTAATTGGAACTATCTCCAAATCATTTCTCATAAGCTTTAACTGACAAGCTCTTCTTATACTGCTAGTTCCAATGATTGCACCTTTTCTAAGCTCTTTAAATGGTATATTATCTTTAGAAATTAATACATCCCTTATATCTTCTCTTTCTGTTATAGCCGCTATTTCAAATTCATGACTCAATTCATAAGGTACATCCTTCATACTATGAACTGCGCCATCAGCTCTTTTTTCTAAAAGTGCAATTTCTATATCTTTTACGAATAATCCCTTTCCGCCTATCTTTGCTAAAGAAACATCTAATTTTCTATCCCCTTCAGTAACAATAAGCATTTTTTCACTATCTATATTAAATTTATCCTTTAAACTTCTCATTATTATTTCTGTTTGTGTCTGTGCCAATTTACTTTTTCTTGTTGCTATAGTTAATTTATTCATTAATTTAATTCTACCTCCAAAATTCATTTATCTACAAATCCATTTAAAAATTGATTAAATAATCTACAATTTCCTTCGAAAATCTGCTTCTTAATGCTTTTTCAGCTTCACCCTTATCAAAAGATTTTTTAAATTCATCATTTCCAATAAACGAAGTTATCTGTATTTTAAGCTCTGGAAATGACTTTGCTTTATTTCGTATCAATCCTATATATCTAATAAATTCATCATATTCTTTTATAGTATTTTCTACTTTGTTAGAAAGTAAAACTGCTCCTTTTGGATTTCCATACTTGGTATTTAAAGCAAATACTGCATTTTCTGTACTTCTTTGAATCGGAACAACTCCCATTCCACTTATAAAATCAGATGAATCTATATATATCTTATAGCTCTCTTCACAGTATTTCTTTGCCATTGTTTTTAAATTCTCATCATCTAATGCAATAATTATAAGATGCTTATCTCTTAAAAATTCATAGCTTAAATCTTCATCTATAAGCTTAAGTCTTTCTGGAAATACTTTAGAAAGTTCTATTAATTCTTCATCAAAAGTTTTAGAAATTACCTCGACACAGCATTTATTTCTTACAAAATGTCTTGCTTTTATTATGCCTGCTTTACCTCCGCCAACTATTCCAACTCTTAGCTTTTTAGAAATTAACGAGATATAAGAATACTCTATTCCTTCGTCATAAATATTTTCTCTATTATTCCTATCCATTCTTCACCACATCCTTTTAGAGTCTCTTCTTTGATAACTTCAATTGCCCTATTTATGTAAAAATCAGATGTACTTTTAATTAATTTATGTGCTAAAGCAATATCATTTTTATCTTTGCTTTTATGTGAAAAAGTTTGAACTCTTTTCTCGTAAACATCATTTCCAACAGTTTTTAAGTTTTTGATTACATGAGAAATACTTCTTAATTTTAACCATTCATCATATTCCTTCAGGTATTTATTCATTATATGTCTATTTTCTTCCATCTTGTCTTTTCTTAATTTTTTATTTTCATCATCTATACGACTTATTGTATCAATATTATAAACCTCAGTCCTAGATAATAACGCCACCTCTTTTTCCACATCTCTCGGAACTGATAAATCATATATTACTAACCTACTTCCACTTTCACTAATATCTTCTGTTTTTACAACTGGATGTGGTGCTGAAGTACAGCTTATTATACATTCTATACTATTAATATATTTATTCTTTTCTTCAAAAGTAATTACATTTACTCGTTCATCCTGTATTTCATCTTTTATTTTAGGATTTCTAACAACCAAGTATACAGTTTGGATTTTATGTGAAAGCAAATATTTCATTACAAGCTGTCCAACTTCCCCATAACCTAAAACCATAAATTTAGTACATTCACGCTTAATAGCTTCGCTAACCACTATCGAAGAAGATGATACTGGTATTTCAAACAACTTAGCTTCTTTTCTGAATCGCTTTCCACAAGTAATAGCTTCCTGAAATAATCTATGTAATTCCAATGAAACAGCTTTAAATTCTAAAGCTTCTTCATAAGCGTCTTTAACTTGCCCTAAAATTTGATCTTCTCCTAATATTTTCGAATGAAATCCAGAGCAAACTTCAAATAAATGCCTATAAGCATCCTTATCATTAGTTATAAAAACATATTTTTTATATTCATAGTCCCAATTAAAAATATCAAAAATCTTTTTTAATAATTCTTCTTCATTTAAAGAAGCATTAAAATAAATTTCTGTTCTATTACATGTAGCTAAAATAACTACTTCATTTAGCTCCTTTAATAATTCTCTAAAATACTCGTTATATTTTTTAGACTTAACTATAAATTTTTCTCTAATTTCCAATGGAGTATTTTTTCTTATGCCTATTAAGCCTATCACGTATTTACACCTCACATACTTTTTTATTTACATTTTCTATTTATTTCCAAACGCTACATTCTCAAAAGGAGAAACTGCAGTAACCAAATATAAAATTTGGATCCTCACTTTTGGACTTATTAGCTAAAACTCGACTCACATTCGTTCGCTGAGTAAGTTCGAGTTGCCAAATGATACATTTGGACTCTCACTTAAGTTTATCAGATAGAGATTGTTTTTTCCAAGCAATTCTTATAGGAATTATAGATTAACTCTGATTAATATAGAAATGAAAAATATTTTTCTTACTCTTTATCAAATAAAATTCTAATCAAAGTATATTCCTTAGAATATATTAACATAACATTGTTCTAAAAAAATTTTAAACTTAGATAAACATCTTGTTCTGCTAATATTTTAGTATATACTATTTTAGCTCAAAAAACATTTAATTTATAATTAATTATTAAATATTTATAATCAACTCACATAACTTAATAACTTATACTTTATAGAGATGCAACCCTTTATAAATATTATTGCATAAATTAAACATATTTTTTATTTCTGACATATTTTTGACACATTTCAGGATTATACTAATATCGTAAAGTAGTTAATTATTTACCCCTTATTAATTAATAGAAGTCGTTTATATATTATAATGACTCACCCTAAGCATGGGATCCCCTAAACTTGTGCTTAGGGTTTTTATTTTTTAAGTTTATATCCAACTTATGTTTCTAATTATGCTTTTCCATTTTTTCATAAATGAGTACTTTCTCACCTGATTTCCTGGTTGTACTTAATAAGTTCCGAATTGTGCTTCGCACCCTTTTCATATGTACGTGCTTTTTCATCTAAGATCTTGGTTGCGCTTCGCGCTTTTTTCATACTAAGTTCTTAATTGCGCTTCGCGCTTTTTTTAAAGGTGTGTATTTTTTTGGATTAATTGGGTTATACTCTTAAAAGCAATATCAAATTTGAGAGGTGAAAAAAATTATGCGAATCCCGAAACACATAGGCATCATTCCTGATGGAAATAGACGTTGGGCTTTATCTAACTCATTAAGCAAAGATAAGGGATATGATCACGGAATAAATCCAGGACTTGAGGTCTTTAAATTATGCCAAAAAGAAAATATTCAGGAAGTAACCTTTTATGGATTCACAATTGATAATACCAAACGTCCCAGCGAGCAAAAAGTAGCGTTTACTAAAGCTTGCATTGATTCTGTTATGCTTTTGACGAAAGAAGATTGCGAAATATTAGTCTTAGGTAATACTGAGTCTAACTGCTTTCCAAAAGAACTATTACCCTTCACTAAAAGAAAAAAATTTGGTTTAGGCGGAATAAAGGCAAACTTTCTAATCAATTATGGTTGGGAATGGGATTTAAATTTACTAAAAAGTTCAGATATTTCAAAAAAGCATATTCAACCATATTTACAATCAAAAGATATTTCTAGAATAGATCTTATAATTAGATGGGGTGGGCGAAGAAGATTAAGCGGCTTATTGCCAGTTCAATCAGTTTACTCAGATTTTTATGTTTTAGATAATTACTGGCCTGATTTTAGGAAAGAAGACTTTTATGATGCTTTATCGTGGTACAATGAGCAAGATGTAACTTTAGGTGGCTAATTCCATATATTCAAAATAAGCAATACTAATAGACTTTAGTAGATCCAACTTTTTTCATTCTATATTCCTATATTTTGTGCTCCAGTATAAATTATGTTATCATTAATATCAAATTTATATTTAATATTATATTGGAGTGAAATTTATGTTAAAAATCCTATTTACATATTTATTGATTATCAACCTTCTAGGCTTTCTTATTATGCTTATAGATAAACAAAGAGCTATTCATAAAGAATGGAGAATACCTGAAAAAAATCTCATAGGTATTTCTATTTTGGGTGGCTCTATTGGCATGCTTATTGGAATGTCTAGTTTTAGGCATAAAACAAAGCATAAGAAGTTTACAATTGGAGTTCCATTCATACTTCTTATGCAAATTTTCCTAACTGTACTATATTTAAATTATTAATACTGACATATTAATATTCAAATTTTGTTGAAGAAAATATTATTGCTTTTTCTTTAGTAAATTCTCATGATATTTTCCCAGCGTTAACACTGAAACTATTGAACCTAAAAGCGCAAAAATCATATCCCACTGAGTGTCCCAAATATCTCCTTGAGTTCCTAAAAAGGCAGTTGCACTTTCGCCAGTAATTAATGCGACAATAAATTCTATTATTTCATAGGAAGCACTAATAGCAAGGCAAATTGATATTGTAATAAAATTTGTCCATGCTATATTTTTAGCAATTTTGTTTCTTATGAAAATTTCTCTAATAATTATTGCTGGTATAAATCCTTGTGCAAAATGCCCAAGCCTATCATAGTAGTTTCTGCTCAAGTCAAAAGTATCTCTTAGCCAATTAAATAAAGGCATTTCTGCATATGTATAACGGCCACCCACTATTAATATAACTGCATGAATCCAAATAAGAGTATAAGTTAAGTTAGTAAATACGAATTTATTATAAGTAGTTATTAAGACCATAACTCCTATCACTGCCGGAAGAACCTCTAATACCCATGTAAATCTATCATGAGGATTTATTCCCGATACAACTAAAATTGCAGATATACTTATTAATAATATTAAATGAAAATTCTTTTCCTTCATCAATCTCTCCTTATATACGATTCACAAAATTTAAGAACAAAATAATAAGTGCTTAAAAAGCACTTATATTTATCTATAAAATTTCTAAAGAGCATTAAGATCAAAAGGTGTATTTTGGTATACGCAATAATTTAGCCAGTTTCCAAAAACTATGCTAGCAGGACCTCTCCATGTGTACAACGGTTTTTGATTTATGTCATCATTTTTAAAATAATTTTTAGGTAGAGCTATTTCATCGCCTTTTTCTTTATCTCTTATATACTCATCCATCAATGTATTTCTATCATATTCCATATGTCCAGTTACAAACACATTTCTCCTATCTTTTGTTGCAACTATAAATACTCCAGCTTCCTCCGATTCGGATAAAATTTCAAGATTTGAAACTTTCTCTATATCTTCACGCTTGACTTCAGTATGTCTAGAGTGAGGTGCATAAAATACATCATCTAATCCTCTTGTCAAATCAGCTTTCTCATCATTAACCCAATGTGAGAACACACCAAACATTTTTTCATCTAAGTCATATTTAGGTATATTATAGTGATAATATAGACCTGCCTGTGCCCCCCAACAAATATAGAATGTTGAAAATACATGAGTCTTACTCCATTCCATTATTTCAGTAAGTTCTTTCCAGTATGTAACCTCTTCAAAAGCCATTTGTTCAACTGGAGCTCCAGTTATTATAAGTCCATCAAATTTTTCTTGCTTTATATCATCAAAATAGCTATAAAATTTATTTAGATGCTCCGGCGGTGTATTGTGTGAAGTATAGCTCTTAGTTTGTATTAGACTTACCTCTACTTGTAGTGGCGTGTTAGATAAATATCTTAATAATTGATTTTCTGTTACTATTTTTTTTGGCATTAAATTAAGAATTGCTATTTTTAGCGGTCTGATATCTTGAGTATTAGCCCTTTCATTATTCATTACGAATATGTTTTCATCAGATAAAACCTGAAATGCAGGTAATTCTATAGGAATTTTTATTGGCATCTTTGTTTCCCCCCAATTTGATTATTGCTTATTTTAAATTGTTATTTGATTATTTTTGTATATAAATATTATTATATCAAAATTCCACTTCTTATCAACATTATAAAAATAAATATAATACTAAAATTATGTAAACTTAAATAATATATTTATGTTGCTATCACTTTCACAAGTTAAACTATGAATGTATAACATAAATTCTTTAAACAAATTTATATAGGTTTAAATTCACAATGCACATTTCACAATTCAAAATTACGGCTAAAATTCTTGAAATATTTTCAAAATTATGATAAAGATTTTTTTTGCTACTTACTTGCATAAAACTAATTTTATGGTAATCACTGTTAATAAATCATAGAATTACTTCATTTACAGTTTATAAATGTTTATAATTAACTATTTACAAAAACTTACTATTATTTAATTGTATTTTGACATTAATAATTATACACAATTATTAATTTTTTTTATTTTTTCCACTACTATAATTAAATGATTAAAATCAATAGATCTCTGCAAAATTTCATAAATATCTTTTACTTCTATTTATGCTATACTAATAGATATACAATAAAAGGGGGCATATATAATGGTACTAAAAGAAAATATTTCAGTTGGATTTATTGGAACTTATACCAAAAATGAAAGCAAAGGAATCTATAGAATTAATTTTGATACAATTTCAGGTAATATTGAAAATATCAATTTAGCTTACAATATAGAGAATCCTACATATTTAACTCTAGATAGAGAACGACACATTCTTTACTCAACATGTAAAGTCAAGGAAAAAGCTGGGGTATCTTCATTTAAATATTGGAAAGAAGATAATAAACTACACTTAATAAACTCTAATCTTTCAGAAGAAAAACCACCTTGTCATGTAAGTCTAAATAACAGTCATGAGATTTTAATTTCTTCAAACTATCATGAAAACAAGATGTTTGTCTACAAAACTTTAGATGGCTTGATTTTAAATTCTCCTATGCTTGGAAGTCATAGTGGGTCTAGTGTAAATCAATTAAGGCAGGAAAAACCTCATATTCACTGCTCAATGTTTTCTAATGATGAGAAATATATTTTATCTATTGATTTAGGGATTGATAAAATGATAGTTTCTTCAATAAAAGATGGGAAACTATATCAGAATGAAAGTTTAAGCTATACATTCCCTGCGGGCACAGGGCCAAGACATATTACTTATGCTAATGGAAAACACTATTACTACGTTTTAAGTGAATTAACTTCTGAAATATTTGTTTTTGATTATAAAGTAAAATCAAATATTGCTTTTGAAAATATTCAAACTTTAAGTTCATTACCAAAGGACTACAACGGGACAAAATCTGGTTCCGCAATTCGTATACACAAGAATAATAAATTTCTCTATACCTCAGATAGAGGAAATAATTCTTTAAGTTTATTCCATATAAATTCAGATAATGGAAAGCTTAAGTATATAAACACTATTTCTTGTAATGGTGATTCTCCTAGAGATTTCCAATTGGATCCATCTGGTAAATTCCTACTTTGTGCTAATGAAAATTCCGATAATATATCTATATTTTCTATTAATTCAATAACAGGAGAATTAACTTTTATAAAATCTGAAAACATCCCAACTCCAACATGTATAGAATTTATTTAGTCAAATAATTAATCATATAATTAAAAGTTGGTGCATATTATAATCTAAATTTATAATATGCACCTAACTTTCTTATCTCCATATTATGTACAAAAGCCCTTTGCCTAAACGTTATCACGAATAAATAATATATATTTTTTATTTGTAAACATTTTTACTTTTGACAATATTCACAAATTTCAATTATAATAAGGCAATATATTTTTTAGATACAGTGAATATAACTAATAAAAATGCGTAATAAGGAGGAATTTGATTTGAATAAAGATACATTAATAAATCATATTAAGGCTTCTAATGGAAGTATAAAATGTGATCTCGTAATTAAAAATGTTACCATAATTGATGTTTTTAATAAGAATAGATTCGTAGATACTATTGGTATTAAAGATGGATATATTGTTGGTATTGGTGACTATGATGGGTATGAAATTGTAGATGGAACTAACAAATATATTTGTCCTGGACTTATTGATTCCCATTGCCATATAGAATCTAGTTTAGTCACACCTACTGAATACAGCAAACTGGCGTTATTAAACGGAATCACATCTGTTGTTGCAGATCCTCATGAAATCTCAAATGTTATGGGAACTGATGGTATAAATTTCATGCTTAATTCTTCACAAAACATCCCATTTGATATATACTTTATGCTTCCGTCCTGTGTTCCTGGTACCAGCTTCGAAAACTCTGGTGCAACTTTGCTCTCTAAGGATTTAAAAGATTTTTATAAAAATGATAAAGTTTTAGGTTTAGCTGAAGTTATGGATTATCCTTCAGTCTCAGAATGTGATGATAAGATAATTGATAAGATATACGATTCAATTATTAATAATAAAGTTATTGATGGTCATGGGGCTGGCTTCACATCTATGATGACAAACACCTATAGGACCGCCAATATTTTAACCGATCACGAATGTAATAATGCTGAAGAAGCTCTTGATAAAATCCGACGTGGTATGTATATTCTAATTAGAGAAGGTACCGTTGCTAAAAACTTGAAGGAATTATTACCTGCAGTCAATGAATCTAATAGTAATAGATTTTGCTTCTGCACTGATGATAAGCATATTGACGATATTGCTGCTAATGGATCAATTAATAGCTCAATTATTTATACTATAAACAACTCTAACTTAAATCCAGAAACAGCTATTCAAATGGCAACACTAAATCCATCTCTCTTATACAAACTAAATAACAAGGGAGCAATTGCCCCTGGATACATTGCAGATTTTATATTATTAGATGACTTAGAAAGATTTAAAATATCTCAAGTTTATAAAGAAGGCAAACTAGTTGTAAACAATAATGAACTTGTTAATTTCGATACAGATTCGGTAAAAAACGCAAATAATAGTGCTTTTTATAATTCTATAAATCTTCCACCGCTAAGTGAAAATAGTTTCAAAATTAATATACCAAATAAAAATGCTAAGATATTAAATGCAATAGAAATAATTCCAAATAAATTAGAAAGCATTCACTTAAAACTAAATATTTCAGATATTAATTCAATAAAAGACAATGATTATAAATTTTTCACTTCCTCAACTAAAGATGACTTATTAAAAATTGCAGTTATTGAAAGACATAAGGCTTCCGGCAATTTAGGACTTGGAATCTTAAAAGGTTTAGGAATTTCAGAAGGTGCAATTGGAACCACCATTGCTCATGATTCCCATAATTTAATAATAGCTGGAACAAATGATAAAGATATGCTATTTGCCGCTAAGGAATTGGAGCGAATGGGCGGCGGTATAATTGTAGTTAAAGATAAAAATATTCTTGCTCATATTAAACTTGAAATTGGTGGGCTTATGACAAATAGAACATATGGTGAAATTGAGTTTGATTTAAAGAATCTCCATTCAGCTATCAAAACCATAGCACCACAAATTGATTTCAATCCATTTTTAACATTATCGTTTTTATCATTACCAGTAATACCAGATTTAAAGATTACAGATAAAGGTTTATTTGATGTTATCAATTTTAAGTTTATTGACATTTTTGAATAGTTATAAAGGCAATCTTTAGATTAAGATTGCCTTTATATTCTTATACTAATCAATTTCATATTTCACCCCGGTAATAACTATTGAAATTTCTTTTATAAGATCAATTTTCATACTAATTCTACTTACCCTAGGACTTTCTATTACTCTTACAGTTGGCCTGAGCGGGAATCCTGGTATTGTTTCTTCAACCACAGCAACTTCTTCTGTACTTAATTCTACAATAGTTCCCTTTGGATATGGAATTACTATTCTACAAAATATATTAACTATATTATAATCAAACATTGTTCCTGCATTAGACATTAAATATTCCAGTACATCACTTGGAAACATTGCTCTTTTATTCGGCAAATCTGTTGATAAATTATCATATACATTGGCAATACTTACAATGTTACTTAGTTCAATAATATTATCCTTAGTTAATCCATCTGGATATCCATTTCCATCTGGTCTTTCATGATGTTGAAGAACTATTAATTTACTTAGACTATTAATATTATAAGTA
Organism: Candidatus Clostridium helianthi; assembly: GCF_045310795.1. Taxonomy (NCBI): domain Bacteria; kingdom Bacillati; phylum Bacillota; class Clostridia; order Eubacteriales; family Clostridiaceae; genus Clostridium; species Candidatus Clostridium helianthi. Next base: position 33,001 of record NZ_JBJIAB010000004.1, on the reverse strand, counting down.
GTTGATAAATACTTATATCCAAGTCTTGGATGTTGTTTTAATATTTCTTTTTCTTCTTCACTTAAACTTCCCTGTTTATCAAATATCTCTCTAGGTACTAATGATTTTCCAATATCATGTATCAATGCGCCTATACATAGGGCCTCCAATTTCTTTTTTGATAATTGAAGCGCAATTCCTATAGTAAGGGATATTACTGCAACATTTACAGAATGAGAATACATATAATTATTCATACTTCGTATATCTACTAATGCAAGCATTACATCCCTTCGATTTAAGATATCATCAATTAAATCTACTGCCATCTTTCCAATATTATAAAAATAACTCTGCTCTTGCCAAGTATAATCACTTTCTTTATTCCTTACTGAATTATTATTAAGTCTTCCTATGTTAGAAAAGGCTTCTTTTATTGTTATAATTGCTTTTTGTCTAAGTTCTGGCTTAATAATATCTTCAATTTCTTCATTACTATATTTATCAACTATATATATTGATAAAATATTTATTTCCTTTATTTTTGCAATTGTATTTTCTCTTAAAACTACTCCAGCTCTAAGTAGAATTCTACCATTAATATCATACAGCGATTTTCCAAGTACTGTGTTTGGCTTTACGTTTTCAATTGGGACTAATCTCAAAGCTTATATTCCCCCTAAATAAATCATTATTATTTATACCATACCCCTAAATATAGATCATATGTACATAACCTTCATTTGCACAACACCCATAATAATTCCCAAATAGCTAATCTCAATTTTTAATTATCAAGCAAATTAAGCCTGCCATATAGGTGCATAAATATATTATATTACCTTAAACATCAAATTTCATTAATTAAATATATTTATTTTATATTCTTTTAATCCCCAACTTGCGTGGACTATTATATACGTTATACTCTCAAGTAACACAATCCCCTTATATTTCAGCCCATTATAAATTTCTACAAAAACAAAACTATTTTCATTATACTTTGAGAAGACTTTGCCTTCATGGGTAATTCCTAAATAATAAAAAGAAATTGTTTCATATTGCCTATCAAAATGTGGTTAGTCAATAATAAAACAATTTCCTATAACTTACTATTTAGATTCATTTAGAATAAATTTTTCTATTACTCTTACTATTCCATCTTCATCGTTTGAATCAGTGATAAAATCCGCAGCTTCTTTAATTTCTTCAGTAGCATTCCCCATTGCTACACCAAGTCCAGCATATTTTACCATTGATAAATCATTACCAGCATCTCCACATGCAATTATTTCTTCTCGCTTTATCCCTAGATATTCACCGAGTTTTTTTAATCCAAGTCCTTTATCTACTTCCTTATGAGTAAATTCTAAGAAGAAAGGTGCACTTTTAAACACACTATATTTCTCATAAATTTCACTAGGTAATTCCTTTATGGCTGGATCTAATATTTCTTGTGGATCTATCATCATGACTTTTATAATATCTTCATTGTCATCAACTTCATCGAAGTTTTTAATAGTAATATTTATTCCATTCATTGTAGCTTCATATTCTGTATATTGACTAGTTTTAGGAGCTATTAATCCATCCTTTGCAGAAAAAGCATGTACATTGACATTGAGTCTTTTGCTTATCTCATATATATATTTTAAATCAGTTCCTTTTAAACATACCTTTGAGACAATTTTTCCTCTAGTATTTTGAACTAATCCTCCATTAAAGCTAAGTACATAGTCCTCACCTTTTTTTAAATCAAGCTCTTCTAAATATCTATTTAACCCATCTAATGGTCTTCCTGATGCTAATACCACCTTAACACCCTTTTCTTCTGCAGCTTTTATAGCTGCCTCAGTATTTTTTGAAACCTTCTTATCAGTTGTAAGTAAAGTTCCATCCATATCTAGTGCAAGTAATTTATACATTTTATTCCTCCATTTATATAATATAATTTACAGCATATTTACTGGTATTTTTTAGATATATATGTTGCGATTAAATTGCTACATTATAAATACTTAAATTACCAAAAGCTATATATATGAATATGTTATTAAAACAATATATTACATATGTTGCAATTCACGATGTACATTTCACAATTCACAATTACGTCTAAACTTCTTACAATATTTTTAGAATTATGATGAAGAATTATTTTTGCAATATATATTATATATTCATTGTTATTATTTCTTATAGTTTACAGGGATTCTATAGGAATTTCAATTATTATTAATAAATCTATTCCAAAATAATATAAAACCTCAAAATTTGTAACTAATAGTAGTTTTCTTTCATATCATGAATTGTATCTAAAACTTATGAGGTAATAGTTATGCTTGAGTCTTTATTATTAGTATCTTCGTTATGCATAGATTCTTTTGTTGCAAGTATTGCTTATGGTACTTCGAAAATTCGTATTCCACCCATATGCGCAGTAGTAATAAATTTAGTATGCACCATTACACTTGCTTGTTCTTTACTTATTGGCTCAATAGTTAAAAGCATACTCCCAAGTAACCTTCCTGCAATTTTAGGATTTGTACTTTTGATGTTACTTGGAATATATAGATTATTTGAATATATTTTTAAATCATATATTTCAAAATGCTCGAAATCCGATAGTCCCTTAACATTTAAGATATTTGACTTTCAATTTGTCTTGCAAGTTTATGCAGATGAAATAAAAGCTGATTTTGATAACTCTAAATGCCTAAATATTAAAGAATCATTTTATCTAGGTTTAGCATTATCATTAGATAGTCTTGCAGTAGGAATTGGATCTAGCCTATGTAACATTAACTATACGGAAGTTTTAGTATTATGCTTTATCATAGGAGTTTCTCTAGTATCTCTTGGGGTAGTTATTGGACGAAAATTTGCTCAAAAAGTACACCTTGAATTATCTTGGTTATCAGGAGCTCTACTTATATTATTAGCAATACTTAGAGTATTAAAATGATAAATTTATACCCAGTTCATATAGTATATTATTACATAAATACTATAAAAACTGGGTATAAAAATTGTATCTATTATTTTCTTTATTCTTTAGAATACATATATGCTCTATTTATATAAATTTACTTCTAATACCTAAAAGCGTAATTATTATCTTTAACTACGATATGTTCGCTTAATAATTATTTTTTAACTTAATACTATAAATTTACAAACCTATTGAACTGCTTATCTAATTCCTCTAGGTCTGATTGTAAAAACTTATGAAAAGTCTCCTTTTCTAACCTATATGAAAATATTGGAGAGTTTAAAAACTTTAAATACTTTTCTGTTACCTCCATAATTTCTTCGTCTGGGACTTTATAAACTTCTCTAAGAAGATCAAAGAATGTACCGCCTTCATACTGCTTTAATCTTCTTTCAGCCGCATACATAACACTCGTATACTTATCCCCACCAAATAAATCTACCTGTTCTTGTATTGATCCATATCCCTTTTTAAGCATATCAATATATTCATCTATAATAGCATCTTTGGAATTTCCTATATTTTTTCTAGCTATTACATTCTTTAAAACCTCATATGCCTTTTCTTCAGATATCCAAAACGCCTGCTCTAATATATCCGTCATCTTATAGAAAGTTTTACCCTTAACATTTGCTCTTGCGCGTTCTTCTATATACTCTAATAATCTCTCTTCAGTAGCCGTTAACATCTCTATCCCCTTCTTCCTAAAGTTCCATTATTTTTCTCAACTGATATATATCTATATTTTCTTCAAAAAGTTTAGATAATCTATCATATTCATTATCTTTATATTCATTTACTTTTTCTATAATTATATCTTCTGTAACAACAATATCGTTGTTCTCTTTAAGAGATTTAACAAATGAACTTATAAATTCTTCTGAATCAAACATACCATGAAGATAAGTTCCTGCAACAATTCTTTCTTTGTCGCATACACCTACGATATCACCGTCTAAATCCTTAATAAAAGGTATTGCTTTCTTACCAATCTTGCTTATTCCATTATGAATTTCATAGCCACTTATAGTGCTACCTTCTATAGACTTAATTGATTTTAGATCACATAAAATATTTCCCTTAGTCTGCTTTGTAACTTTCGTCTCATTAAATCGTGTCTTTATATCCAAAAATCCGAAACCATCCTCTTGAGATATATTACCCTCAACGCCTAATTTATCGAGTATCAACGTTCCAAGCATTTGATACCCTCCACAAATTCCTAAAATGGGTGTACCACTCTCTTTTAATTCTTTTATTTTATCAAATAATTTATTTTCTTTCATACTTCTTAAATCTTCAATTGTATTCTTTGTTCCAGGTATTATAATCAAATTTGGATTTTTTAATTCACTAGGTTTATCCACATATCGTATAGTCACATCTGGAATTCTATCTAAAATACTAAAATCAGTAAAGTTTGACATATGAGAAAGCCTGATAATAGCAATATCTAAAGTTCCAACTTCTTCTTTGTTCCTAATTCTTTCAGTTACACTATCTTCATCATCAATATCAAATTTTTCATATGGCATAACTCCAAGGACTGGAATATTTATAATCTCCTCTAACTGTTTTATTGCAGGTTTAAATAGTTCTATATTACCTCTAAACTTATTAATTATTACCCCTTTTATTCTTTCACGCTCTGATTCGGGTAATAATTGAATTGTACCAACTATAGATGCAAAAACTCCACCTCTATCAATATCGGATACTAAAATTACAGGTGCATCAGCAATTTCTGCCATAGCCATATTAGATATATCACTATCTTTCAAATTTATTTCAGCACAACTTCCAGATCCCTCCAGTACAATTACATCATGCTTTTTACTTAGCTTATCATAAGCTTTCTTAACTCTGACCTTTAAAGTTTCATTAAGTTCCTTGTATTTATAAGGCTCAATATTACAAAAAACTTTTCCATCTGCTATTACTTGTGTATATTCACCACTTGGTTTTAACAAAACCGGATTCATCAAAGCATCTGGCTCTAATTTGCAAGCCTCTGCTTGAACTACTTGAGCTCGTCCCATTTCCAATCCATCTTTTGTTACATAAGAATTTAATGAAATATTTAGGGCCTTAAAAGGAGCTACATTTAACCCTTGATTCTTTAAATATCTACATAGGGCTGTTACTAAAGTACTTTTACCAACAGAAGACGCTGTACCTAAAAACATTATACTTTTTTTATCCATTTCTTTACTCCCCTCAAATTCGAGTTCCAATACTTAACATTTAATTTTTAATCTCTGACTTCCAACATTTGAATTCAAATTTCGAATTATTTTTCCAAGTCCTATCATTAATCTAATAATCCGTTTACTGTTAAATATCCATAATTCTCTGTAACCTCTGTACCATTCTTATTAAATTTGATTGAATTCTTAAATATAGGACCATCAAAAACTAATGTATGATATTCTCCATTTTCTCCACAAGGATCACATCCTAAGTTTTTTATTTCATTAACAACATCTTTGGTTAATTCTTTTCCTAAGAATTCTATTCCTAGCGCCTTTAGATTTACCTTTTTAATTATAGCCTTAAAACCACAGTCTATAAATTCATTAGTAAGCTTTTCCCTATTTTCTTGCCATAAAGGAAATACTCCTTTAATTTCTGCTGCCTTGCACCTATCTAAACACCAGCTTCTATGTGCTTCTATATCTATATCTCCAAATACACAAATTTCAGCGCCTTTATCTTTTGAAGCTTTTAATGCCAGCTCAAATTCTTCTTCATAATTATTCTTATTGCTACAATCTATTTCAATAAGTGGAATTTCCAATTCTTTAGAAATGTCCTGAAAAACATTCCTTGGTATTTTATGAAAATACGAATCATTTTTATTTTCGAAAGTAACTAATAATCCTATTATTTTATAACCACTTTTAATCATTCTATACAAGGCTAAAGTGCAATCTTTTCCCCCGCTGAATGAAACTACAACTTTTTCTTTATCCATACTACCCCTCTTATTTGTTTTTACTTTAATTCAAATTCAGCAGCACATCTTCCGCTAAACTTTACTATTCTATATTTCCCCGCAGTTAAATTCTCTAAATTTTCTAGAGAAATAACTTGACTACTTGTTTTTCCTGGTTCTAAATTATAAGCAATTTCTATAAACATTGGTTCATCTTTAAAAGGGACTTTACTCCATCTATTATCTACAAATTTTTCAACTGCATATTCTACTCCATAATAAGCTGATTCCTTTCCATTGTTTGTAATATACACAGTAATTTCTTTAGTATTTAGACCATATTCATTTTTTTCTGTTTTCATAGTAATATTATTTTTAAATTCATCATTACTTTCCGTCGCATCGCTAGTTGAATTTTTTTCAACCCAAGATCCATCTACTCCTAAATAGTATCCATCAACAGTATCATCGGAAACCATTTCTCCATTTTGGCTTAAATAATACCAAGCCCCTTTATACTGAATCCAACCTGTTTTCATGGCTCCAGATTCACTCATATAATACCACTTGTTATTAACATTAATCCATCCTACAGCCATATTCCCATCGTCTTTAAGGTAATAAAAATTCCCCTTATCATTTACCCATCCAGTTTTTACACTGCCATTTTCATAATAACTCCAGCCATTATTGTTATTGACCCATCCATTGCTAATTTCTGCATTAACTTCATTAGAGATTCCTATACTCATTCCTACAAGCACGCTCATTATTGAAGCAATAAATTTTCTATTCATATCCTGGCTCCTCTCATTATCAAAGCTTAATATTTCATCTGATTCTAACAATAAAATTAACCTATACATAACTTAAATTATTGTTCATTTCTGTGCATTTCAAATATATTTTTCATTATTTTTATCAGTTTGTAATTCTCTTCATGACTTCGTACAGCAATCCTATAATATCTATTATCCAATCCTACATAATTGCTACAACTTCTAATTAATATATTATTCTTTAGTAGTTCTTTTTTCAAATCTATTTTGATCAGAGTTTTTAATAAAACAAAATTCACACTTGGTTCAAAGACTTTAATTCCATCTATTTCTCTTATTTCATTATAAAGGTATTTTTTTTCATGGTCTATAAATTCTATAGATTTCTTTATATAATTCTTTTCATTAAGTGCTGCTTTTGTTGCTATTTCTGCCAAGATATTTATATTCCAAGCAGGAGATATAGTTTCTATCTTCTCTTTTAGTGTTGAATCACTGCAAATAGCATAACCAATTCTTATACCTGGAAGCGCAAAAAATTTGGTCAAAGATTTTATTATAATTAAATTTTTATATTTATCTATATAGGGAATCATTGAAAAACTTTCTTCTCTGAAATCCAAAAACGATTCGTCTATTATTACCCTAACATTATTTCTCTCCGCTTTGTTCAAAATTCTTTTTAATAAATCTATTTCAGTTATAACACCTGTTGGATTATTGGGATTACATATAAATATCAAATCTAAGTTTTCATTTATATCATTTAGAATATCTTCTCTTATATTAAAATCATTTTCTTCTTTCAAATTATAATAAATAATATTACTATTTATTGCCTTTGCTGCCTCTTCATATTCTGAAAAAGTTGGGGCCAAAATTAGTGTATTCTTTGGATTAATTCCTCTTACTGAATTAAATAAAACTTCTGCTGCTCCATTACCTAAAATCAAATTTTCTTTACTAACATTTTCGAACTTTTCTATTGAATCCTTCAATTCAAAATAAGTTATATCAGGATATTTCTCAATTTCATCTATACCTTCAATAATCGCATCTTTTACACTACTTGACATTCCCAATGGATTAATATTAGCTGAAAAATCAATTATGTCTTTGTAATTTATTTTGTTTTCTCTACTTATTTCTTTAGCATTTCCACCATGTCCAAAGCTTGCCATGACTTTCCTCCCTATGCATAGTGCATATATGTTTCAATTAAATTTCTCCACTTCAATCTTAATTTATTTTTAGCTTGTTATAAGCTTAAATATAAATTTACTATTTCAATATATATATTAATTTTAATTTAATATTAACTCTCACATCTCTATATTATAATATTCGTTAATCACCCAAATTTCTGACACTTAAAACATTGTTATCATTAGCTTTCTAAATATTAAAGTAAGTACAAATCCTATAAAAAATGATAAATAGAGGACCTTAGCAGTCTTCTTAACATCATTGATATCAATTTCTTTAATTTTATCTCCTATTGTAGGCTTACTTACAAGTTTTCCAAAATAATAATTTGCCCCTCCAAGCTGTACCCCTAATGCACCAGCTATAGCTGCTTCTGGATGCGCACTATTGGGGCTTGTATGATTATGTCTATCTCTTCTGTATATCTTAAAGCTATTTTTATAATCATATCCTAGAAATGCAGAAGCTAATATTATCAACATTCCTGTTATCCTGGCTGGAATAAAATTAAAAATATCATCCAATTTCGCCGGAAAATACCCAAACTCTATGTATTCATCGTTCTTATATCCAAACATCGAATCTAATGTATTCACCGCTTTATATGCGAATGCGAGAGGCGCTCCAAAAATCATAGCATAAAATAACGGAGCTATGACCCCATCTGCCATATTTTCTGCTATAGTTTCAACAACTGCTCTTATTATTCCTTCTTTACTCAAACTTACAGTGTCTCTCCCCACTATAAATGATAGCTGCTTTCTTGCGCCATCTAAGTCATTTATTAATAAAAACTTAACTACTTTATATCCTTCAACAACTAATGCTTTCGATGATATGCAAAAATATATCAAGATTCCCTCTAAAATAATTCCAAAGTAAATATTAAATTCTCTAGATAAGTTAATAATTGCGAATACAATTGCAAATATTATTGACACAGTAAGAATCCATACAATAAGACCTGCTGCTTTTAAATGCTTTCTAAGGATTCTTCTAAACAGTGCTTCAAGTTTTTTAGCCACATATCCAATTCCTCTAACTGGATGAAGCGGATTATTAGGATCGCCAATTAATAAATCCAAAACAAATCCTATACTAAGTTCAATCATATAGTTCTCCTCGTTATCTTCTTTCGCATCTCCAAAATAGTTCTAATCATATTATCTTGCTATATTTGAGATACATTTTTTATTTCAAATTGCTTGTCTTCTCTAATTTTTATTGTAAGTTCGTACCCTTCTCCATTGCTAGGCTGCCACTCATAGAATTTTTTCTTATTATCATAAAACATTTCCAATAGTATACCTATACTTCCTCCATGAATCACTCCAAAAGCAGTATCTATATTTTCTTTAATGAGATAATTTATAAGCTCCACAAATCCATCATTAACTCTTTTTCTAAATTCTGCTCTGCTCTCTCCACTTGGACATTTTACATTTCCTTCTTTGTCTTCTATCCAAGTTATATACTCTTTTAACAATTTTAGTTCTTCATATGATCTTAATTCAAAATCACCAAAATCATACTCAAAAAACTTGTTTAAAATTTTATACTTATTCTGTGGACAAATGATTTCTAATGTTTGATTTGCTCTCTTTGCCCCACTTGTAAAGTAAAAATCGCACTTTGTATATTTAACCCTTCTAGAAATTTCCCTTAATTGCTCTTTCCCACTTTCACTTAATTCAACATCACTTTTACCACAATATAATTGTCTTTCATTGCAATAAGTTTTTCCATGCCTGACCAAATATAACTTAATTTCGTTCATACCTTAATCGCTATAGTTTTTTCAATTAAATCTATAACTAATTTACCTCTTTCTTTAAATTGTATTATTTTTCAATTCCTCTTCAATTCCAAAAAATATTCTATATACATGGGAAGAATGCTTTGCTAGAAACTGAAGTAATCGCCCAGTTTCTTCTCTCCATATTCTATCAAATTTTTCGATTGGAACAATTCCAGAATTTATTTCGTCACATATTATTATTTTATTTTCTAACAAATCCATTTTATCTTTTAAAACTTCTATTGGGTTAAGCTTATTAGAAACACACGCTTTAACAAAAATATGTAATCCACATATGATTTCCTTATTATATTCTATATTTTCATCCCTACAGAAAAATATCTGTTCATTACTTACTTTATATTTTTCTTTTACATAATCTAATTTTCCATTATAAGCTCCACCAAAAATTAATTTCATAAACGCCACCCTTCCCTTTACGGGATTATTCCTAGTATTAATATTCCAACTACTTCACCTATAACCAAAGCAAATCCGGCAACATCTCCAGATATTCCACCAAATTCTTTTCTGCATTTTTCTACTGACAATTTAATTCCTAAACTCATTAATAAAACTAATATTATTCCATAAATATTTAACAAAATTACTGATATTATTAATGCTATTATCAATGTTATTATCATAATAAGCTTATCATACACATTTGTCCCTTTTTTAAAATAAGTCCCTAAAGTACTTTCTTTTATAGTTGCTCTGCTTAAAAGATAATACGCTACAACACTTCTGCTTATTATTGGAATCAAAATTAATGTATAAAGAGAACTATTTTTTTCTAAAATAGAATATACCCCTCCAAATTGTAAAAAGAACAAAATCACTAGAGATATTACTGCAAACGCTCCTGTAGCTGAATCTTTAAGTATTCTGAGTTTTTCTTCCTTACTTCTCCTTGAAAGAATTGCATCGCAAACATCCATAAAACCATCTAAATGCAGCATTCCTGTTATTATAAATGGTACTATGGTAATTATTGAACTCTTTAAAATTATTGAGATATTTAATATACTCGCTAAATAATATATTATACTCCACAAGATTCCAATTATTAATCCAATCAGTGGGTAAAATTTCATCATATTTTTTACTCCATCATCATCCCATTCAACATATGGAGTTGGAAGTATCGTAAACATGCTTAATGCCATAATAAATCCTTTGTATAATTTCTTCATAAAGTTATTTCCCCTCATGTTTAATATACTTAATTAATCCGAAGCTACATTCTATAACATTCTCACAATACTTTGTTAAACCTCTATTTATAATAGCTAGTTCTTTCTTGAAATTTTCAGTTATTTCATCATATTGTATAGCATCATTAAATATGTAATCACTCACAATAACAACATTCTTCGCATTATTCATAACTTGCTTTATATCATTTAATATCTTATGCGAAGGATTTTTTATAATATTATTTTCAACAAACATCTCATTAGTCAAAAGGGAAGTTATACTATCTATAAGTACAGTATTCTTACAATTGATTGTATTAATCACACTATCCAAATCTCTGGTAGCTTCTAGTGTCTTAAAATTTAATCCTTCTCTACTTTTTTTATGTCTCTCTATTCTATCTTCATCTTCTTTATCATATGGATTCATCGTAGCAATATATATAACTTTGTTTCTACTTAAAGTCAGAGCTATTTTTTCTCCAACTTCTGATTTACCACTCTTAGAACCTCCAATTATCAAATAATTCATATACTCTAATTTAAGCCCAAAATACTATTAAAAATAAATTACTTCTCTATACCTATCCTTGAGCCTATTCCTTTCTCATATGGATGTTTTACAGCTTTAATTTCTGAAACATAATCTGCAAGTTCAACTAACTTTTCATTAGGATTCCTACCAGTTAGAACAACTTCTAATCCCTTTGGTTTGTTTTCTAAAAAATTTATTACCTCACTTAAAGGGATTAAATCTAAATTAGTAGAAGCAATCACTTCATCTAATATCAATAAATCAAAATTTTCTTCTGCAGCCTTCTTCGTAACTTTGAAAAATCTTTCCTCATGTTCTCTTTTAGTTTCTATCTGCTCTTCTTCACTCATAAATTTAAAAAATTTCTTTACAGAAGCTCCTTTAAAAACTTCAAAGTCATTTCCTAGCTTATCAATAGAATTTAACTCTCCAGTCTCATTATCTTTTAAAAATTGTGTTAATAAAACTTTCTTTTGACGTCCAACAGCCCTCATCCCAAGACCCATAGCCGCTGTTGTCTTTCCCTTTCCATCTCCACAATAAATATGAATAAGTCCTAATTCCATAAACACTCTCCTTTCTTATTCATAAAAACAAGTATTTTTATATTCAAAAATGCTACTTATTTATTACTTTATAACAGTTTGTCAAAACAAATATATTATTATCAAATTATTAAAACATAATATTATCAGTTTTAACTGCTTTACATACTCATATTTTCATAGAGTATACAGTTATTATAACATATTCTTTAAGTTCCATATTAACCCCACTATGATGATCTTTTACTTCCTCGCACGACTAGAAATATACAACTTATAAAAAGTAGCTATACACTTATGAAAAGATCAGCTATACTGCAATACGGAACTTTTCTACATAAAAAAACATTCCTTAGTAGTTTTTTACCTATTATTTACTTTCATGTGCCTTATTAAATTATAAATAGTTAATTTAATCCCCTGCAATCATTTAAATATTTATCATTTATTCATAACCTTAAGTTCATCTAAATAACTGTCGTTGATTTCTGCTTCTTCAAAAGTTGCCATGTTATTCATAACCGCACACGCAGATTTCATTATTGAAAATGCTAATGGGCATCCACTTCCTTCTCCAAGTCCCATATCTAAATCTAGTATTGGGCTTAAGCTTAATTCTTTCATTGCAACTTTAAATCCTAATTCTTTTGAATCATGTGAAGTAAACATATAATCTCTAGTTTTTGAATTTAATTTAAAGGCTATAAGCGCAGCAACTGCTGATATAAAGCCATCAATAACAACTGGAACTTTATAATAAGCAGAACCCAAGAATACTCCTGCCATGGCTGCTAAATCAAAGCCTCCAACTTTTGAAACTACATCTATTGGATCATCTTTTTCCGGATTGTTCACCTTTATTGCTTTCTTAATAACTTCCTTCTTTTTCTCAAACGCTTTGTCTGTGATTCCAGCACCTCTTCCTACAACTGTTTCCACTCTTACGTCTGTTAATGCTGACAACACGGCACTACTAGTAGAAGTATTGCCAATCCCCATCTCTCCAACACCAAGAATTTCGTAGCCTAGTTCTTTCGCGTTTTTAACAGCCTCTATTCCAATTAAAATTGCTTTTTCTGCTTCTTCCCGTGTCATTGCAGGTCCCTTTGCAATATTATTAGTTCCTTTTCTTATCTTTTTATTAATTACTCCAGGATAGCTAAAATCACAGTTAATGCCAACATCTATCACCATAAGCTCAGTATCATTTTCTTTTGCAAGAACTGCTACACCAGTTAATCCTTTTGTGAAGTTAATTGTTTGAGCTAAAGTTACCGATTGAGGCGCTGAAGCAACTCCTTCTTCAACCACACCATTATCTGAAGACATTATTATAACCATTTTTTTTGTTATGTTATTTTTCACTTTGCCCGTAATGCCCGCAAGTTTTATAGCAATTTCCTCTAGCTTCCCCAAACTCTTCAGCGGCTTTGCAAGCGATGTCATTCTTCTATCTGCTTCAGCGATTACATAAGCATCTGCTTCTCTTATACTATTAACAATATCTTTTAATTCTTTAGAATTAATGTTCATTTCATTTCCCCCAATTATATACGCTATTATTTTTTGTTTTAATATAACATAAATTCATAAAAAATGCGTACAATTTATTTATTATCTTTAAAATAATTCATCTCACATTCGAAATCTAAAAGCTGAAGATTTTGTTCTTGAATAACTCCTATCAGAAGTTTCGAATAAATTTCTTCTCCCTTGTCATTTTCTACTGTACTATATCCAGCCTTTTCTATAGCATTAGCCTGGTCTAGATAATTAGCTGCCTGAAAAACTCCACTTTGTTTATATCTTTTATTATTGCTGAGAAATTCTCCATAATCTTTTATGGAATCTTCTTTACTATTATATACCCGAAAGTAATCCTCAATCTTTTGTTTATAATATTCTGAGGTACTCATTTTAATTTTTTTTCCTGTCCATCCTGAATCTGCTTTTATTCCAAATAGGTTATTGGCTTTAGTGCTCAAATCGGATTTTCCCCAGCCACTTTCTAATATTGCCTGCGAGATAGTTATAGAAGGGAGAATACCATACTTATCATATATCTCACTTGCCTCTGGATATAAATCATTAATAAATCCTTGCTTAGATTCATCTTTTAAATTATTCTTTTGAGATCCAATATATTTTAAATCATCTATATACTTATATACTTTTTCTTTTTGTTCTTTATCAAAAGATAGCTTATCTAACACTGTATCCAAGTCGACGAGCTTATATTGACTATTTTTAATTTTAACGCTTGTACTATTATTGTTATCTATGAACATATTAGCTAATTGATTTACGCTACTATCCGTTACTTTAGAAAAATCATTTTTGTATCTAACACCATCAATAGCCGCCATGAATTTCCAATTTACTTGAAGTTTACCTTTGCTCGCATTATCTGCATCCTGTATATACATTTTTGTGTTTAAATCCTGCAGGTTTATACTATTATATTTTGCCATATAGCCGCTATAAACTCCAAAAATAGCAAAGGCTATAATACCAAATGCTATAATATTTAGTATAAATCTTTTAAATCCTCTTTTTCTTTTTCTCGTGTTCATAATAATTCTCCCTTTCATCCCACATAAAAAATATATAATTATAAATGAAAAATCATAGCCTCAAAAAAACTTCTCTTAATAAGCTATAAAACGTTATGCTAAAATAATAAAATTACATTCAGAATTTCAGTAAACCAATACTTAATGGTAACTTGTATTATCTATAAGTTATATATTTAAATTATATAATGTAAATATGAATTTCAAATAACTATTTTTATTAAACTTCTATTACTTTTTGCATAATATTTCGACAATCACTTATTCTTTTAAATATATTTTTAAGTGTAATTACTAAAAAAATTATTAATGAATTAACAGCTAGCTTCTTTAACCTAAACATCATATATATGTTGCAATTCATAATTCACAATGCAAATTTCACATTTCACAATTATGGCTAAAATTCTTTTAATATTTTCAGAACTATGATAAAGAATTTTTTTCCAATATATATTCAAAAAAAAAATAAAGAGCCTCTTTTTGTGATATTATCATTATCCCAAGAGTACCCTTTAATTATCATGTATATTAGTTTGCTGGCTCCCATTTGCAGCGGACTGGTGATACAATAGCGCTTTCTTTCTTTAATTCCTTGAATGCATTATCAATTTCTTTACGATCTAAACCAGATAACTTTTCAACCTCACCTGCACTAACTGGCTTTCCAGCCTCTCTCATAACTTCTAAAACTTTTTCCTTAACGCTCATTACTTTAACTCCCTTCAATAAGAATTATTTCTTTTCTTTGATTATATTCCAAAAAAATAATTTAATCAATAATCATTTTCCAATAAAATCTATTATTGATCTTAAATATTCTTCCTCATGTACACAAAATTCATGCGCTCTTATATTAAATTTTGACTTTCCATCAGTTGAAAAAGCTATAATATGGTCATAGCCACCTAATACCAACTTCTTAAATTCACTAAATGATAACTTTACCATCTTCTCCACTTCAAATCCAATATTAAATTTAGGATCTTCTACATTATATAAATATACTTCACATATTTCATTATTTAAGAAGCTACTTAGATTAAATTTTTCTCTTATACTTCCAACAAATCTTAATTTCTTAAAATTAATTTCTATTCCTATTTCTTCCTTAACTTCACGTTTTAATGCATTTTCTATTTTCTCTCCAATCTCAACATGTCCCGCTGCTGAGATATCATATAATCCTGGAAAATCTTTTTTCTTATATGATCTCTGTTGAAAATATATCCATTTCTCATTGCTAGACTCATCTACTATCCAACAATGAACCACCTTATGTAGAAGTCCATTTGCATGTATTTCTGAACGAGAAGCTACACCAATTTCATTTAATTCTTCATCGTAAAATGACAGTTTTTCTTCGCTTTCCGTAAGTATCTCCCCCTTTTATCTATTTTGTTTCGATGAAAAACATTTTTATAGCTATATTAACATCTCTATAGTAAATTTCTCTATCAAACGATTTTCTTCATACAAATACTATTACTATCATTTATATATGGTCCATAGTTTTCAGTTAACTTATATCCCATACTCTCGTATAAACTGACAGCGGCCTTTTGTCTGCTTCCTGTCTGCAAAATAATATTTTTAATATTACTTTCAATTGCTAACTTTTCAATTTCTTTTACTATAATCTTAGCTACTCCTCTGTTTCTATATTCTAATGATACATATACCCTCTTCACTTCCGCTAAATCACAATCAAGAAATTTTAAGCACCCACAGCCTATTGGCTTTTGGTCAACAAATATTATAATTGTCTTTAAATCTATAACTGTATTGTGTGATGAATAATTACTTTGCATATCCCCATATATTTCGAATAACTCATCATCAAGTTGCTTCTCTAAAAACTTAAAATCTACATCTTCCGAAGTAGTTCTTTTGACTATATAATTCATTTTTACCCCCATTTTATTTTTTATATTTCATCAGAAACTCTACTAATTTTTCTTCATGATTAAATACTAATTCATAATTAAATTTTGGTTTTTCTATTACTATTAATTTAATCTTGGCTTCCCGAACTGCTTTAAGCTTTTCTAGAACTCCGCCTTCTTTACCACTGTCTTTAGTCAAAATTGCCTTAATATTATATTGGTAAATAAATGCTTTTTCTAGTTCATACGATATCGGACCTTGAAGCGCTATAATATCTTTAATATTAATTCCCTTTTCGACTATCTTTTCTAATACTTTAGGTGATGGTAAAATTCTATGTATTACTCTATGATTAAACTCTAAATTTACAAACTTAGAAACATTATTTCCGCCTGTAGTATTTAAAATATTCCCATCTATATTCTTTATAATTTCAATAGCCTCATCATAATCCTTAACTCTTACTATATCTTCTCCAGTAATACTCTCAAGAGCACCTAATCTTTCATATCTTACATACTTAATCTTAAGTGAATTTGCGCACTTTAATGCGATCTTTGTAACTTCTTGTGCATAAGGATGAGATGCATCAACTAGTATATCAATTTGATTAATCTCTATCCATTTTAGCATTTCTTCTGCATTCAAAGGTTTTGTGTTTAGTTCCTTTATATTAAATTCCTTGAGTAGCTCTCCTCCATAAGCTGTAGCAGTTGTAACTGCAATGTCACTAGTATATTTATTTATTAACGACAAAATTTTTCTTCCCTCTGAAGTTCCTAATATAAATCCAATCATACTTTCTCCATTCCAGATTGCCAAGACACATTAAGAAAAATAATGAGCCAACCATGCGAATTTATTTCCAATTAATGTAGCGCATCATCGACTCATTATTTTCTTTTATATATCTAAATACAATCTATTTCTATCTTTTATTTTCATAACCTCTAGGTGTTATGAATTTTTCATCTTTATAATAACTTTTTGAATTTCCTACTATTACAATAGACATCATATCTACTATATCTTCATCAAAATCTTTGATAGTAAATAATTTATAACTTTGCCCTTCTCTAAGTGCATGTCTTATTACTGCCACTGGAGTGCTATCCTGCCTAAACTCCCTTATTATATCAATACATTCTCTTAAATAGTCAGGTCTTCCCTTACTTTTAGGATTATATAAGGATATTACAAAGTCTCCTTCTGCTGCAAGTTTTACTCTCTTCTTTATATCTTCATAAGGTGTCATGAGGTCACTTAAGCTAATATTGCAATTATCATGCATAAGAGGTGCCCCAACTACAGAACCTGCTGCACTACTTGCAGTAATACCTGGAATTATCTCCACATCCTCATCTTTTTTAAGTTCAAGTATCAATCCAGCCATTCCATAAATACCTGCATCTCCAGTACTTATTAATGCAACATTTTTATCCTTACATAAATTTAAAGCTTCCTTGCATCTAGCTTCTTCACCTTTCATTCCTGTCGAATATAACTCTTTATCTTTAACTAAGTCTTTTATCATATCTATGTACTTATTGTATCCAACAACAACATCACTATCTTCAATGGCCTTTAGTGCTCTCAGACTCATATTCTCAACACTTCCAGGTCCTATACCTATTACTCTTAATTTTCCCATATTTCAACCAACCTCTTTCGCTTAATTCTTATCCTTCGAATAAAATCTAATTCTTAATTATCATTATCTAATTCTATATTATAGCATTTCACTATAATATAGTTAACTAATTAATATGAGATAGCATTTGAAATCTCAAAAATGCAACTTATTTACTATATATTTTTCTCATCGAAACAATATTGATCAAGGATATTTCATTACCTGAAATAAAGTATTATATTTTGAAATATTGCCGGTTCTCTACTCACATTTCTATATTTATGTGGTATATTGGCTACAAATTTAATAGAATTACCTTTTTTTAACGAATACTTTTGATCCTCAATATCTATTTCTACTTCACCTTGAGTTACTATAATATATTCCTCGACGCCATCGCTGTGTGGAGTAGATATATGATTGCACCCTGGTTCTAATTCTATAGTGAATATTTCAAAACCTTTATTTGCATCAAAAGGAAATATCGGATATAACTTCATTCTAGCATCGTCTTCTATAATCGGATCAATATTATTTTGATCTACTATCTCTAATTCATCCTGCTCTTCATCAATAAAGAACGAAAAAGACACCTTTAATCCAGTTGAAATTTTCCACAAAGTAGATACTGTCGGACTTGATTGTCCTCGCTCTATTTGTCCTAACATAGCCTTACTGACTCCAGTTAATTTTGCCGCTTCATCTAAACTTAATTCTCTCTTATTTCTGATTTCCTTCAATTTACTCCCAATAATCGAATTTAAATTTCTCATATGCTACTCCTTTTCTCAAAAACATTGTATGCTATAACATATATATTATAATATATTGCACAAAATATTGTTCATGTATATAATATAACATATCTTACTAATTTAATTTACAACTTAATTTTAAATATTTTAGGTAAGGAGTTTTTTAAATGACAAAAGCACTCATATTAGGAATTGCAGCATCATTTTTCTTTGCATTTACATTTATATTAAATCAACAAATGAATATTTCTGGAGGAAGTTTTTTATGGAGTTCATCTCTACGGTATATATTTATGCTACCACTCTTGCTTATTATTATGATTATAAATAGACAATTAAATCCAGTATTAAATGATATAATTAATAAACCCATTCAATGGATTACTTGGAGCACAATAGGCTTTGGATTATTTTACACTCCCTTAAGCTTTGCATCTACATATGGTGCATCATGGCTGGTTGCTGGAACTTGGCAATTAACCATAGTTGCTGGTGCTCTTATGTCTCCATTATTTTTTAAAAGTATTAAAACACCCACTGGAATATGCAAAGTAAGGAATACACTTCCCAAAAAATCTCTATTAATGTCCTCTTTAATATTACTAGGTATATTTTTAATGCAGTTTGAAGAAGCAAAAAGTGTCTCTTTTTCAGAAATAATCTCTGTAATTATCCCAGTTATACTAGCTGCATTTGCTTATCCACTTGGTAATCGCAAGATGATGGAAATCTGCAATGACAAATTTAATACCTTTCAAAGAGTATTTGGAATGACTTTATGTAGCATGCCATTTTGGATATTAATATCAACATTCGGTGTATTGTCTGCAGGTATGCCAAGTAAAGGGCAAATGCTTCAATCCTTAATCGTTGCCATTTTTTCAGGGATTATTGCTACAATATTATTTTTTAAAGCAACCGATATAGTAAGTAATGATACACACAAATTAGCCGTCGTGGAATCAACACAATCCGGTGAAGTAATATTTACTCTTATAGGTGGAGTTTTTATATTTCATGATAAATGTCCAACATTTGTTGGACTAGCAGGCATAGTACTAATAGTAATAGGTATGATTTTAAATAGCATTGTTAAATCATAAAATTATTGCGTTTAATAAAAAAGGTAGGTTTTAAACATCTCACACTTATCGATCCATTGATGTCATTACTTTTTATAACTCGAAGTTTTTATATTTCCATTTTCGTAAAAAGCAAGAAGAGATGTTGCTTCTCCTACTTGTTAATAAGTAGTTTTAACAACATCTCTTAATATTTCTTATTCTTCTGCTGGCTTAAAAGTTCCTTCAATAAATTTATTAGGATTAAATATATGCTCTATTCTTGGTAGTGAAATTCCCAAAGTTTCTCTTAGAACATCTTCTACTGTTTCTACAGCTATAATAGTTAATTGTTCCTTAACTTCTTGTGGAACCTCATTTAAATCAACTACATTATCCTTTGGAATTAGTACTTTTATAATTCCAGCTCTTTGAGCTCCTAATAATTTTTCTTTAAGTCCTCCTATTGGAAGAACAGCTCCTCTTAGAGTTATTTCTCCTGTCATTGCAAGTTTTGAATCTACTTTTATACCTGTAACAAGTGATGCAAGTGCAGTAAATAATGCAATTCCTGCTGATGGTCCATCTTTAGGAACAGATCCTGATGGAACATGAATATGAATATCTCTTTCTCTAAAGTTTATAGCATTAATTGGCAATCTTGATTTTAATAAACTTAAAGAGATTTGTGCAGATTCTTTCATAACATCTCCTAACTGTCCAGTTAAGACAATTTGTCCACTTCCTAGCATTCCTGTCGCTTCGATGAAAAGTATTTCTCCTCCTACAGATGTCCAAGCTAATCCAGTTACAACTCCTGGAACATTATCATCTTGAGCCTTATCATGGCTTGAAACTTTTCTTCCTAATAAGTCCTCTAAATCATCTTCTTTAACTTTAAAAGGTAATTCTACCTTATTAGATACAATCTTTTCTGATGCAACTCTCGCAATAGTTGCTATTTGCTTTTTAAGTCCTCTTACTCCAGCCTCTAGAGTATATTCACTTATAATTCTTTCTAATGCCGCATCTTCTATAACAAGCTGAGTATCATTCAACCCATGTTCTTCAAGAACTGCTGGTATTAAGTGATTCTTTCCTATGTGGAATTTCTCATTCATAGTATAACTAGAAATTTGAATTACTTCCATCCTATCTAGTAAAGGTCTTGGTATAGTATCTAGAGAGTTAGCTGTAGCAATAAAGAATACATTAGATAAATCATAAGGTACATCTAAATAGTGATCAGTAAAAGTATCATTTTGTTCTGGATCTAATACTTCTAATAATGCACTTGCAGGATCTCCATTATAGCTAGCCATTAACTTATCCACTTCATCTAAAACCATAACTGGATTTATTTCTCCTGCTTTCTTTATACTTTGAATAATTCTTCCTGGCATTGCACCTACATAAGTTCTTCTATGCCCTCTTATTTCAGCCTCATCACGAACTCCACCTAAACTTAATCTTACATATTTTCTGTTTAAAGCTTCTGCAATACTCTTTCCTAAGCTTGTCTTTCCTACTCCTGGAGGACCTACTAATAATAGAATAGAACCCTTTTTATCATTTTTAAGCTGCATAACTGCTAAATGTTGTATTATTCTATCTTTAACTTTTTCTAACCCATAATGCTGCTCATCTAATATTCTTCTTGCTTCTTCCAAATCAATGTCCTTAAATTCTTGTTTTTTCCAAGGAAGCTGAATTAATAATTCTAAGTAGTTTTTAATCACATTGTATTCAGCACCATTTGGACTTTGGCTTTCTAATTTTCCTAATTCTTCTAAAGCAACTTCTTTTATCTCATCCGGCATCTGGGCCTCTTCAATTCTACTTAAGTAGTTCTTGTCCTTTTTAGATGCTGAGCTTTTTCCTTCATTTAATTCTTCTTGAATAGCTTTTAACTGCTCTCTTAATACTGTTTCCCTATAATTCTTATTAGCTTTTTCTGTGAATTTTTCTGCTAATTCAAATTGTAATTTTAAAGATTCCTTTTGTTTCAATAAATAATCTATAAATTTAAGACCTCTATCCTTTAATGATTGAGTTTCCAACAAATCATATTTTTCCTCACTTGAAATTTGCATGAAATGAGATAAATATCCCATAAGCTTATTCAAATTTTTTTGACCTTCAACAGCCAACATAAACTTTTCTGAGCCCTTAAAATTCTCACTAATTTCACGAGTAACTTTTTTAATATACTCTACCATTTCATCCTTACTTTTTTCTGTAAGATCAATAATATCAGGTGCAAATTCGAATTCAGCTTTAATAAAATCTTCCTCAATACTGAAAGTTTTAATTTCAACTCTATCTAATATTTTAATTTCTGCTTTATATCCCTTTTCTGTTTTTTCAATTGCATTTACTTGAAATGTAACACCAACTCTATGAAAATCTTCTTCCTTTAACTTACTTTGACCAAAGTTTTGTTTTAAAGGTAATGCAATATTAACTATATCTTCATCTGATAAACTTTCAATTTGAGTTTCACTAAATTTATTAAATTTTAATGTATGGTACATTCCAGGTAATAGCACTATATCTGACACAGGAATTACTCTTCCCATATTATTTTTATTATCTAAATTTATCATCATAATCATCCTTCCTATTAGAACATTCTTAAACGAGCATTCATTTAAAGATTGGTTAAGCAATAGCGAGATACTTCTGCAATTATATCTTCACAAAATCTCTCGCACTAAAAAACAGTTCTTTTAATTATATAAGTAATGCGTCTTGTACTATTCTAATGAGTTCCTTTAATAACTCAAATTTTTCATTTTCCTCAATACATGAATTAATAGCAATTGATTTTACTGGATAAAAAAGTATTGCTCTTAAATTATCATTTTGAAGATTTTTAAATACTTTTCTTTCTTTCATTTCATCAAGAAAATTATTTAGGTTATCTATTCCTCTTTTGGTCAAGCATTGATTTGACAAAGCTGGACAATTAGCAAATTGATCTACAAAATGAAAGACTTCTCCATGCTCCTTAATATAAATAAAATACTCTTTAACAATAATTTCGATAACTTGCTGACCATTCATATTATTGTTAAGTTTACTGAGTATGTAATCAAAAATATCTTCAGAATATTCAAGATATATGTCCTGTAACATGACTTCTTTATTCTCATAATATATATATACTGTAGCGGGTGATACCCCTGCCTCTTTTGCTATCTTCGAAATAGAAGCACCGTGAAAGCCTTCCTTAAGAATTAATTTAATAACTGCTTCTTTTATGTTTTTTTGCTTTTCATCGTCTTTCCTTCTCATTTAAACACCTCTATTATTATATTTCTATAATAAACGAACGTTCTTTTATTGTCAATACATATTTCACACATTTTATCTTATTAAATGTTAATTTTCTTTTAAAATCTACATAAAGAAACTAAAAACATAATTTGTCCATTTTTTAATCTGCTACCAAATACATTTATAATAATTATCGAATTAGTTATGTAAAATATTAAAAATCGCTATTAATCTTTAAAATAGCGATTTTTAATATTTTCTAAACTTTTATGTTTAAAATAAGAAGTGACTTAAGCCAAACAATTCCTTACATATTTAATACGTGTCTACATTCGCTAGCGCATTGACTACATACATCAGCACAAGTTTGACAATGTTCATCATCAAATCTTCCGCATTCTTTTGCACAGCTTTCACAGACTGCAGCACATACAGTAGCTATTTCTCTTATATGACCGCTTCCTCTTGAAATAAAACAAGCTGTTGTCGAGCAAATTTCAGCACAATCTTGAAGTGATTTAATACAATACATCCTATCTCTAGCATCACTATGTTGTAAACATAAGTTTAAACATTCCTCACATATTTGTACACATTTGCTGCAAGCATCAATGCAATATTGCATTGGATTTCCTTCTGATATTAATGAATTTGCATTTCTAGTCATAGTTGCTTCCATTTTTGTTTCCTCCTTTATTATTTTATTGATCACAAAATATATTCTCTTCTAACGTACTAAAAATATACTTTGTAATTTCTTCTTAAGTAGCCTATAAAATTCAAAAAGGATATATTGATATTTTTATATAAACTTTTTTAGTTTATATTTGTTATATCTTAAATCTTTGTTCTGAATATATTTGTGCATCTAAAACAGGAGCAGATTAAGTAACATCTGCTCCTAATTTATATATGTTCTATATTTAAATTCTTTTATACAAGCTAACGACATGTACTTCCCAAAACTCATCTACCCATAAACCAACTATTGTATCAACCGAAAAATTCCAATTTTTAATTAAATTTGTGGCTTCTTCTATTTGCCTATAATGCACCTCAGCATCCACTGGATTCGCAGCACAGTCATAATGACCTACCAATCCAATTATTTTGGATTTATGAGCTTTAACCGAAATATTAATCTTATCTTTTAATCTACTTGAATAAAACGGATTTCCTTCTGACACTATCTTGTCCATTCCAGGCTCAGTTATTAAATCTACATACTCCACATTAAAATTTTCTTTTATCCAATTTATTACTGGAATCTGAGTCCTTCCGTCAATACAATTTAAAACTGTTCCAAAGCTTTTTCTCATTCATACCACCTAAAACTATTATTCTTAGGTAAGATATGAATATAAGTCAGCGTTTGCTATAACAGTCCTCAAATAAATATGATATATTATTGTTTTTCAACTACAAAAATAATTATATTCATAATTCTCTATTATAGTCTTAATTGCCTTAGTAGGCTCTTAGATGCACTTTACCTCTATTATATTTCTTTCTATAGTATTATAAAGTTCCTTTAAAATGAAATCTATATTTCATTTTTATCTCTAAATTCAATTTCTGTGCCCTCAGGAGCCTTTAGTTTAAATAAGAAACTATCTTCAACTTTATATATCACTTCATTATTTTTAACCCTAAAATTGTTATAGCCTAAACCTTTAATCCTGTTAAATTCCTCTTGAACATTATCCACTAAAAAGCACATGTGGACTATCCCTTCGCTTAACTTATTCCACTTAGAAAGATCTTCTCCCGTCTTGCTGGTTTGTAACTCAATCATGAATGTTCCTAGTTTTAACCATGTATTATAATCTCTAGTATGAAAATTCTTTGTCTCTTCTACAATCTCAAACCCAAGAATATTTTTATAAAATTCAAGAGATTCTTTGTAACTATTGGTTTGAATGCACACATGGTGCATAGCTTTTATTCCCATTATTTATCCTCCATAATAAATCTATTTATACTTGTAAATTTAGCCCTAATTATTCTATTTAAATACAACATATTGCCCTTCGTACTCTGCAAAAACAGTTTCCTTATTTTTAATAACAACCTTAAGATCTAATCTACTCTTGTTATGTTTCGTGTATGTTTCGAGAAATTCTCTTCTTGTTTCATCCCCAAAAATTTCACATTCTGCAGTAAAATCTTCACGTATAGGAGCCCTATAATTTATATTACTTTTTTTAATTACTATCTGAGCTTTTGGATCAATTTCTTTAATATTTACAAAAACCATAGACCATCCGCATATTGTCATCAAAGTATTTATACTTCCTCCAAACGCTGTTAATTTATCATTTATATTAGGTTTTAATTTAGCAGCAAGTATAACTCTCGACTTAGTAAACTCTGTAACACTTATGCCCATAGCTTCTGTAATTGGTATATTGGTATGTAAAAACTGCTCAAACTCATTCTCACTCATTATCTTACCTCCGCTGTTCATCTACATATATTGTAGACAAAATATAATATTTATAAATTCTATCATATAACTCAATTTAAATCCAATATATTACATAATAGTACAATCAAACAATTATTATTCTAATATTGAAATATAATTGTCTTAACTTGTCAGACATGCTATTGTTATCTATATAAATTCTAATATTAAAGGA
The DNA here is from genome assembly GCF_045310795.1 of Candidatus Clostridium helianthi. Lineage (NCBI taxonomy): Bacteria > Bacillati > Bacillota > Clostridia > Eubacteriales > Clostridiaceae > Clostridium > Candidatus Clostridium helianthi. Next base: position 7,203 of record NZ_JBJIAB010000004.1, on the reverse strand, counting down.
GCAATTATGAAAAATATTACACATTATTTATTAGTTTCATTTATTTTAATTTTATTATCATTCATAATGTTTTTTATTCACTATTTAGTATTTGGTCAATTAGAAAACACGATTTATTACTCTTTTATGAGCCTCTGTTTTATCCCTATAAATATATTAGTCGTAACCCTAGTATTTGAGAAGCTTGTAGAAAGACGTACTAAACTTGAACGCTTAAGTAAATTAAATATGTTAGTCGGACTATTTTTTAGTGATATTGGTTTTACTCTATTAGAAATAATAGTAGCTGGTGATGAGAATATACAATACTTAAATTTAGATTTTACAGACCTAAAAACTTCTAATAATAAGCTAAAATCTTATGAACATATAATAGCATTTGAAAAGATTAATTATCCTAGACTTGAAAAACTAGTTCTCGAAAGTAGAGATATTTTATCTAACCTTATAAGTAATGAGAATATATTAGAGCATGAAACCTTTGCTGATTTACTTATGTCTCTAATGCATTTAAGAGATGAAATTGTATTTTTACAATACAAAACACTGACAAAAGATGATTCTACTCACATAAAGGGTGATATTTGCAGAGTCTATAGGGCATTAACTTCTCAATGGATAAATTACCTTTCTCACTTAAAGCAATTTTATCCTTATCAATATAATGGTGCCATCAAATTCAATCCATTTACAACTACTAGTAAATGATAATTAAAGCAGGAGAATTTAAAACTCCTGCTTTAATTATCATTTAAAATTTAAATCCTATTTTACAATATTATGTTTATTTCCTCACCACATTTTTGACACTTATTATCTTTTATAAATACATTAGTTGAATAACCATTCCTCTCAATAAGCAGTTCATTGCAATTATCACAATAAGTATTATTATCAACTCCTTGAATATTTCCTACATACACATGTTTTAAGTATTTCTTTGCTTCATTTTGAGCTTCTGTTATCTTTTCTATTTTTGTAGCCTCATTCTCCATCTTATATCTTGGAAAATATCTGCTTAAATGAAGAGGTATATTTTCATTAACACTAGCTATAAATTCAGCTATTTGCCTTGCTTCTTCTAAAGAATCGTTTTCTTCACTGACAAGTAAAGTAGTAATTTCCACATGACAGTATTCGCTGCACCTTTTTATAGTTTCTAGAACAGGCTCAAGTTTCGCACCACAAATATTATTATAATATCTATTTGTATATCCCTTTAAATCAATATTCATAGCATCTACATAAGGAAGAATCTTTTTAAGTGGCTCTTCATTGATATAGCCATTAGTAACAACCACAACACTTGTATCAGTATTATTCTCTTTTATGCCCTTTGCAGCATCATACATATATTCATACCACATGAAAGGTTCATTATAAGTAAATGCAACACCAATATTGTTTTCTATGGTTGGAATAATATCCATTAATTTTTCAACGCTTATATATTGAGTCTGTGGCTTTCCTTGAGATATCTCATAATTTTGACAAAAGCTACACGTCATATTACACCCAAAGCTTCCAATTGATAAAATATCTTTTGATGGTTTGAAATGATATAAGGGTTTCTTCTCAATGGGATCAACTCCCATTGAAGTTACTTCTCCATAATTTATTGCAATAGGTACTTTAGATTCCAACGTTCTAACTCCACAAATTCCAAACTTGTCTTCATCTATTAAACAATTATGTGGACATATTCTACATCTTACTTTGTCTTTGACTTCCTCATAAAACGGTATCTTTTTTTCCACTATTTATCACCTTCTTTAAATAAAGTATAAGATATTCATAAATATCTTTGATTTTTAAAACTATACTATCTAAACTGCTTAAATGATTTTTCTTTGCAGGCAAAAATGTATAACATAATATGCTATCCATCATATAATATACAAAAAGCATAGAATAACATCCTCATCGTAAATAACAAAACTAATTTTACGCAACTTTCTTTATATAAAATTTCATTTTACTTAACTTATTTAAGGGAGTGAAAACTATGCAATTACTATATTTATTTTTAATAGCAATTCTTAATAGCATCGATAATTTGGGAGTAGGAATAGCATACGGAATAGCTGGAATCAAAGTAAAATTTTCTAAAAACCTATTAATAGCCTTTCTTGCTTTTGCAGTATCTTTTGCAGCCTCTTTATCTGGACAATTTATATCAACCTTCCTTAATGATGAAGAGTGCTCTATCATAAGTATGCTTCTTTTAGTATTAATGGGCATAAAGATGATATACACATCACTTTCTAAAAAGCAAAATGATAACTTTGGCAAAGTAAAGGAGTTGGGCTATAAAGACGCTTTTTCCATAGGTATTGCTCTAGCACTTGATGATGTAAGCAGCTCAGTTAGCTCTGCATTAATAGGATATAGTGCCTTTATGGTATCCTTGCCATATTTCATAATTAGTTTAGCTATATTTTTTTCTGGTAACTTTGCATTGAAATTTATCACAAAGCTAAATATCGGAAATAAACCAACTATTTTAGCCGGTATATTAATGATAATAATAGGAATATCGCAATTTTTTGAATAAATTTGTTTTACCTTATAAATATTAATTACTAAATTTTATATTCTTTTATTATACTAAAAGAGGCGGTTTTCTAATTCTAAAAATAAATTTTTAGTTACCTCCTCTTTAACTTTAAATAAATTTATTATCTATCCTTCCTTATATCTTACAACTTCAAATCTTTCTATCTTATAATCCTCGTCAAAATCTATATCTGCCTTATCACATGCAATTTGCAATTGTTCATCTACAGTATTCACACCTTCAAGATCCGGAAGCAATAACCCTCGTCTCATTCCTAAAGAAACAATGACTCCATATTTTTTAGGATCTAAATCTTCCTTATTACATGGTTCCGAATCCATAAGAACATCTACAGATATATCAATGTCATCCATTTCATCTTCTGAAACTTCTGAAAATCTTGGATCACTCATAGCTGCTTCTATAGAATTTCTTATTATTTCCTCACCCACAGAACCTGTTGTTGGTGCAATTGTTCCTATACATCCCCTAAGGTTACCAAACTTTTTTAAAGATACAAAAACTCCATGTCTTTCGTTTAATAGTTCTTTTGGCAAATTGGAAATGTCTTCTATACTTTTTCCGTGAGAAAAATAATGATTTAGGTTTTCTCTTGCAAGTTTTACATAGGCATTGCTCTCATTTAGCTTTGTCTTCAATTGTTCTTCTTTATATTTTGTTAGCTCGTCTAAATAGTCTCTATCTTGCTGCTGTCTACTAAGTTTCATTACTCCATATCCCACTCCAAAAGTTCCCTGATACGATAAAAGCTGTCCTTTTATTTCTTTACCTTCCATTGCTCCAAGAAGTATATAAACTGAATTTAGCCCACATTGTCCAGCCTCACTAATCATAGTTTTATTCATATTAAAAGCGCCTAAAACATCTCCTTTTTCAAGGTTACCCAAAAGAGCTTTATCAAATAATTCTCCATATGGCGAATACGAATATGGACCTTCATCTTTAAGTTTATGCGAAAGATCTCCACTTGCTATAATAACAGCTTTTCTATTTAATTTTTCTGCTACATTTTTTATCTCCATACCAAATTTATATAAATTAATATCTCCTATCATTGAGTAAGTAATATGAACCAATTTATAATCGTTATAATATTTATTAATGAAATATAGTGGTACTATACTTCCATGGTCTAATTCATAATTAACATTATATCTACGTAATAATTCCGAATCTGCAAGAACTGACGGAATTCCTTCTACATGACATGCTGTTCCAAGCTTGACATTAAACTCCTTATCTATGGGAATATCCATTTTTATGTTTGTACATCTAAATTGGCTTAAATCTCCTGAAATTCTTTCCTCGTCTGATATAGATATTGCATCAGAAAACATTGTAGCATGAGGTGTTATAATTATTATTGTATCTGGTTTAATATCTGCTACTTCTCTTCCTATTTTATTGCATGCTAAACTTGTTTCCTCTATTTTCTTTTCTTCACCTTTACCTATGTCTGGTATAATTATTGGCGGATGTGGCATTAAATAATAACCTAGTATACTTTCCATGTTCTCACCTCCTAATTGGAACTATTCATTTTCTCTAGATTTTTCATTTTCCTTAACTTTCTCTAAATAATTTCTTTGATTTACTATATTTTCTTCGAAATTTTCTACTGCATGTTTAGTGAAATTTCCAACACTCATAATATTCTTAAACTTATTACCTTCACGATTTCTACTCATTAGTCAAACTCTCCTTTCTAAAGAATTATTTAAGATAATTTTCTTTAAATAATATGCTGCAATTCACAATGCACATTTCATAATTCACAATTGCGCCTAAAATTCTTGCAATATTTTTAGAATTATGATGAATGATTATTTTTCTAGATATATACGTTTTCAACCAAAACATTTTCAAAGAAAACCACTTATCTCTCAATTTTATTATTCTTTTTATTACTGATTTTTTTAATCTCTTCTCCAGAATAATGGAAGTTCTGAATTGCTGTAGTCAAATCACTTCCTAAACTACTAATACTGTTTCTTTTATCATAAGGCTTATTCTTCATAAATTTATCTCCCGAGCTCTGATTTATTTTTAAAAATTGGGTAAATTATTTTTATAGAGATAAATTTCTGTAACAAATCATTTCGTTTTTATTATTTCTATAAATATATTTATTATGCTTGCAGCATAATAAACTCATAAGCTGATAGACTATTGTTTACTTCTTATCAATATTAGTCCAAATCCTCATATAAGGGCTAAAATCCTATATATTTAGCGTTATTTGTTATATTATCTTATTTTTAATAGTTTGACTAATATTTTTTAACAATGTTATTATAATAATTATTCTTAAAATAATTATTAATTTACCTACTTTACATACTAAAAGTAAATTAAAAGTATTTAAATTTCGTTTATTTAATTTTAGGAATTATGTATAACTATTTTTGATGTAAAGGATGATTAATGTGAAATCAACTACAAAACATGGAGATGTTGCAAAACTGAGTGCTGGAGGAATACTTATAGCACTAGGTGTAGTTTACGGAGATATTGGAACTTCACCACTTTATGTAATGAAATCAATTATTGAAGGTAATGGGGGCTTGAATAATATATCTGAAAACTTTATTCTTGGATCATTATCTCTAATTTTTTGGACAATTACAATTTTAACAACAATAAAATATGTCCTTATAACTTTAAATGCGGATAATAATGGCGAAGGTGGAATCTTTTCGCTCTTTACCTTAGTCCGAAATCGTGCAAAATGGCTTATAATTCCAGCAATGATTGGTGGATCGGCCTTGTTAGCTGATGGGATGCTAACTCCTGCCGTAACTGTAACTTCAGCAGTGGAAGGATTGGATTTAATTCCAAGTTTTAGCGCTCTCTTTGGTAGTCAGCTTGATATTGTTACAATTGTAATAATCATATTAAGTGCTCTATTTTTCATTCAGCACTTTGGGACTGATTTAATTGGAAAAATGTTTGGTCCAATAATGTTTGTCTGGTTTTCTGCGCTAGCCATATGGGGAATTATTGGTATTTCGCACAATTGGACATTATTGCGTGCCCTATCTCCATATTATGCAATTAACACTCTTTTTAGCAGCGAAAACAAAGCAGGTTTTTTCATACTTGGCAGCATATTTTTAGCAACAACAGGTGCAGAAGCTCTTTACTCAGATCTCGGGCATGTTGGTAAATATAACATCTATGGCTCTTGGCCATTTGTTAAAATATGTTTGCTATTGAATTATTTTGGCCAAGGAGCCTGGTTACTATCAGCTAGGAATAATCCAACTTTTACTAATATGGAAGGCTTAAACCCATTTTTTCAAGTGATTCCGTCTTCCTTTTTAATTTTTGGTATAATACTTTCAACTTTAGCTGCAATTATTGCTTCACAGGCTCTAATTTCGGGCTCTTTTACTCTTGTTTCTGAAGCAATCAAACTAAATTTATTTCCAAGATTACATATTATGTATCCATCCAGTACTAAGGGACAACTTTACATACCTTCGATTAATAGATTTTTATGGATTGTCTGTATCGGAATTGTTCTCTACTTTGGAAATTCTGCAAGGATGGAAGCAGCTTACGGATTATCAATTACGGTTACTATGTTAATGACTACTATTCTTTTATTTAACTATTTACTGAAGAAAAAAACACCACTCATTGTTGCCGTATTGATTCTTGTTTTCTTTAGTGCATTTGAATTTTCTTTCTTCATTGCAAATATTATCAAATTCACTCACGGAGGATTTATTGCTGCTTTAATTGCTTTTGCAATCTTAAGCATTATGTACATTTGGATCAAAGGTTATTATATTAAGATGCGTTTATTAGAACATGTGCCAATTGAAAATTATAAGACCCAACTTAATCAATTGCGCCAAGATAGTGATCGTCCTAAGTATACAACAAATCTTGTATGTTTAACCAGCAGCCATGATCCTGAACAAATCGAAAGAAAAATAATGTATTCTATTTTAGACAAAAGACCTAAAAAAGCAGATGTTTATTGGTTTGTTAATATTGCTGTTACTGATGAGCCTTATGTAGCAGAATATTCAGTAGATACTCTGGGAACATTATATATTGTAAGGGTTCAAATAAGACTTGGATTCAGAGTAGAACAAAAATTGAATGTCTTTCTACGACAAATTTCAACTGAGTTAGTTGAAAATGGTGAAATAAAGATTCAATCTAGAAACTATACAACTATGCCAGATAGAAAAGTCGGTGATTTCCGTTTTCTTTTAATTCAAGAGCAGCTTTCGTATGAAACAGATTTAAATTTCTGGGAAGAATTCATACTTAAAGCAAAATTATTCATAAAAAGATATACAGTTTCTCCAACCAAATGGTTTGGTCTTGAGAATAGTGATGTTGATGTTGAAAAAGTCCCTCTATTCATAGGGAAATATGACCATACAACTTTAAAAAGAACTCCAAAATAACACTATTAAATTAACTAAATGTTTAAATGTAACTGTCCACAATTTAGTGGGCAGTTATATTTTTTCTCTAAAATATTTATTTAATTTTTACAGTTTATTTTTTCTATGGCTTTATATATAAATGAGCAAATTTCATATTTGCTAAATAGCTAATTTTCTAGTTTTAAGTTATTTAAAAAAGGAAAATCACCCCAAGTG